>CAZKAC010000091.1:0-4590 GCA_964550725.1 uncultured archaeon | reverse complement strand
GTTTGTATTTGGCCTGGTAAGTATTCGCTTGCTCCTTTTATTGTGTTTTCTCCAGGTTCGTCTCCGTCACATGGTTGTGGTGTTGGAATACAATTGTTTCGTTTTCTAAAATAAGAATAGATTTTTTGTATTGTGTGCACCATTCCGATGGTGCGTGCCGGGGCATCACCTTTGTACCTGTTGGTACTTCGGTGAAGCTGGATTGTTTTATTCTAAGACAATTGTTTCGTTTTCTAAAATAAGAATAGATTTTTCGTATTGTGTGCGTTGTTTCGCCAACGCGGAACGATTTACAATAACGTCCCATTTTTAATGGGACTATTGGTTTATGTAAAAATATTGATTTATTCTAAAACAATTGTTTCGTTTTCTAAAATAAGAATAGATTTTTCGTATTGTGCGACTAATTTTCCTTTCTCTTCTTTTAATCCAGGATGTCCATGAAAACAATTTGCTTTCATTAGTTCTCTAATAGCAATTGTTGCTTGAAAATCACTTAATTTACTTTCTTTTCGTAACCATCTCTCTGCAAAAGGTAAACCATTATATTTTTCACACAAAACTAATAATTTTCTAGCATAAGGATTTCTTACATTTTTATTTTCTGTCAAATCAAAAATTTCTACGTTTGTTGATTCATTAACAAAACCATCTCCTGTTGAAGAAAAAGGTTCAATTGCATATGCTCCTTCTTCTAAAATTTCTTGCATTCCATGAGAATGATTTGAAATGCTTGGAGATGCGTGTACTTCATATTGTTTTAAACCATGGCCACTAAGATTGTAAACTGGATTAAATCCTTTTGATTTTAAAGTATTTTCAATCTCTTTAGAAATATTATCAATCTTTTTTCCAAAACCAGTAACGCTTAATGCATTTTCAAATGCTAATTTTGTTGCTTGGATTTGTTTTTCGTGTTCATTATTTAAATTAATGCTTATTGCACCATCTGCGATAAACCCATCTACTGAAACTCCAATATCTACTTTTAACAAATCTTCTTCTTTTAGTATTATATTGTCATTTATTTTTGGAGTAAAATGAGCTGCTTGTTCATTTATACTCAAATTTACTGGAAAAGCAATTTCTCCTTCTTCCATAATTAATTTCTCAATACTATTAGCCAAATCCAAAAGTTTTACTCCGCTTACAGCTTTTTTTTTTGAAAATTTAATTGCATTACTCCAAATCTTACCTGCTTTTTTATAAGAATTAATTTCACTCGTTTTAATTGTGTTAGTTTCCATAAAATAAAATTGGTTGTGAAGGGTTAAAAAGAATTAGCTTTTTTTTAAATTATCTTATTTTTTGGTTTATTTTGTTTTTTAGATTATTTTGTTTTTTTGGGATTGTTATTTTAATTTAAAATTATTTTAAAACCATTGCCCTAATCCAGATTGTTTTCCTCCGTGAATTAAATCTTCTTTTGAATAATTTAATTCGCGCATTATTTTTATTACTGCGGGCAAAACTTGATTTTCAATATAATAATCAGAATCATAATCTCCTTCTTCAACAAACTGTTCCAGTTCTGCTCTATCAGAAATACTTTTACCTCCATTTCCAGTTACAATGAATGATAACATACTTCCAACAGGGACTTCTATTCCTCGATTTATTGCCTTTTTTGCAGCAGCCACATGTGGCCCAATAGAATCATATTGTTCTGGTTTTCTTTTCAAAACAGTTGTAATTGTTAATTCTTCTTTTTTTACTTTTCCTTTTTTCAAATCTTCAATTATTTTTCTAATATATTTTGCAGCTTCTTTTGGTTCTCCTTTACTTAGTACAAGTTCAATAACTTTTTTTTGTGTTTCTTTTGCGATATTACACCAATCTCTTCTTACATATTCAAAACCAACTATTTTTAGATTATCTTTTTCATCAATTAATGCATATCTTTTTTTTGCAGCACCGCCTTCTTTTTTTGTTACAAAAATTCCTCTTTTATAAAATCCATCAAGCTCTATCTCCATTTCTTCAGGTAATTCAGAATTTATTTTTTTTAGTAAATTTTCAACATCTTTTTTTGATTTTTTTTGCATTAATAAAAAGCAACTATCGGTGTCCATATATAAAACAGGAAATCCTTCGTTTTCTGCTTTTTTTTGTGTTTCAGTAATATACTTTCTTGCCCAAGATGTAGTTGCACTGGCACATTCTCTTGAGTACCATCTTGCTCTTGGATAACCCAAATACCCATAAGCTGAATTTAAAACAATTTTTAGTGCCCATTGTTTTGCGAACAAAGCTTTATTCTCTTTTCCTTTTGATTTTTCTAATTTATATTCTTTTTTAAATTTTAATCTTTTTTTTAACATTTCTTCTAAAATTTCAGGAAACAATCCTTTTTCTTTTTTACAAAACCATGTTCCATCTGGACTTTTATTTTTTTGACAATCTTTGTGTTCACAATTTAGGGTTTCTGGAGAAATGTTGTGGGAAATAATTATGCTCGGGTATAAAGAAGCAAAATCTACAATAGTTATTTTTTCATGTAATCCTGATGTTGGTTCTTTCACAAAAGCTCCTTTGATTGGGTTTGCTTCTCGTTCTCTTATTTCAGGTTCTTTTGGTTTATTTGGTGCAATAATTTTTCTTTTATGTGTTTCTTTTAGTAATAAATCTTCAACCATGCTTGATGTTGAGTTTCTTGTTGTATTAAAAAGAGTTTGAGAAGTTAATCTTGAAATTTCAACAAATAAAGGTAAATAGTCTTCTTCAATTTTTAAAGCAACCTTAGAATCTTCTAAATTATAATTCACAAATCTTTCTAAACCTTCTCCAGTTTTCCATGCATTGTTTCCTTCTTTTGGAGTTATTTTTTCTTTTTTAATTCCAAAAATTTTTTCAGAAACATTTTCAAGATCTAATTTTACTAAATTTATTGATCCTGTTCTTTGAAGAAAACGAATTATTTGATATGCATCTATATGTTGTACTCCTGAAAGTTTTGATGCATTATCTAATCCGCGTCGTAAACTTTTTGGTTTTTCACCATTAATTTCAAAAGGCATTTTTAGTTTTTTTGCCCTTTCATTTAAATAAGGAAAATCAAAATTATCTCCATTATAAGTAATAATTAAATCTGCACATTCTAATTCTTTTTCTATTTCTTTAATTAATGCCTTTTCATCTTCAACTAATTCTAAACCTTTAATTTTTTTTGTATTATGAGAAATGACTCTTGTGTGTTTTGAATCTACAATTGAAGCCATTATAATTTCTTCTTTTCCAATTTCAAACTTTTGTCCACACCATGTTTCTAAATCAAAAGAAATTGCATTTGCTCTAAATTCATCATCAATTTTTTTTATAATTTTTATTTTATTTTCATTGTTTTTGAATTCTACCCAATTTCCTGGTTCTAATGCGGTGTCAATTAAATATTTTTTACTAAAAGGAATGTCATATTCAAATCTATCAAACCCCAAATCATGTAAATATTTTCTAGCTTGTATAATGTGGCTTACTTTTTCAAATTCAAGTTTTAAAACCCCCAAATTATTATGTAGCATGTCTGTTTTTATTATGTTTAAAATTTTAAATCTCTCATTTTCTCCAAAATTAATATTTTTTAATTCATTGATTGTTTTTTTAGTATCTCTTTCTGAACAAAGCACATAAAAATAAGGATGAAAATCATTAACAAAAAACCATTCACCTTTTTTTGTATTTTCTTTTTTTATAAACAATTTTATTATAGATTTTCCTTCTATTTCAGAATGGCTTGAATCTAATAAAATTCCCTTTTCTGGGTGAGAATTATTATTTTTAGTGAGCATTTCATCACTTGTTTTTGAAGTTTTTTTCATTTTTTTTATATTCATATATCTTTATAAGTATCAAAATCTATTTTAATAGTGATTAGTTTTAAAAATTATTATTAAGTGTGATTTAAAAATGCCAAGACCTATACGTTCACCACAACAAGGGCCACAAGGAGTTCCTGTGGGTAATATTCGTGAAGATATACGTGCATTAAATTCGAGTATTTTATTAATTACTCAAAAAATGAAATATCTTGTGCGTAATGAAAAAATTTTGGGAAGAAATTTAATTGTCTTAAATAAAAAAATAAAAGCTCTTGATGATAAAATTAATGAGGGGAATTTGGAAGAGAAACAATCTTTAGCATCAATAACTGAAATAGAAAAACTTTCAAATAGGATAGAATCTCTTGAAAATGAAAATGCAGATTTACGTTCTAGAATGGCTTCAAAAGAGGATTTTAAAGAAATTAAATTTGTTGTTGATTCAATTAATCCACTTGAATTTGCTAGTCTTTCACAAGTGCGTGAATTAATTGATAAACGAATGGATGAATTAAAAAAGAGAGACATAAATAACTCTATTTCAAATCAGAATAAATAATTCTTTTTTGATTATTCTTTTTATAAGTTTTTTTGAAAATCATTCTTTTGAAAATCATTCTTTTTTTTATTTTTTTAATTGTTTTTAACTAGTTTTTGGGTTTCCACTTAAACTTGGTCTTAATAAAAGGCGATAATTTTTTTGACCATTGATTGCTACTGCGATATCGTTTCCTGAAACAATTGTTAAATTAGTAGTAATTATTTTTTCAATTTC
>CAZKAC010000090.1:0-12412 GCA_964550725.1 uncultured archaeon | reverse complement strand
TATTTTTTTTATAAAGTAATATAATTTTTTTATTGATTTTAATAAAATTTGTTTATATTTTTTGTAAATTTATTATATTTTTGATTTCTTCAATTAATTCTTTACATTCTTCTTTTGTGTTATACAAATAAAAACTTGCTCGTATGCTTCCGTTTATTTTGTGTGCATTAAACCAGGAATGGCAACAATGGTTTCCAGTTCTAACCATTATGTTTGAACTTTCATTTAAAATTCCAGCAACATCGTGTGTATTAAATCCATTAATATTAAAACTTATTATTCCTCCGCGTTCTTTTTTATTCGAAATTATGGTTATTTTGTTTTCTTCTAGGTTTTCAAATTCTTTTGTAATCATTTTGTTTAATTTTTTTTCATGTTCATAAATATTGTTCATACCAATTTTAGTTAAATAATTTATTGCTTCACCTAATCCAATAATTCCAGCATAATTTTGTAATCCTCCTTCAAATTTATGGGGTAAATCTTCTATTTCATTTTTTGAATAAGTACTATTTTTTACAGTTTCTCCTCCAACAATAAATTGATCCATTTTTTTGAGTAGTTCTTCTTTTCCATAAAGTATTCCTGTGCCTGTTGGACCTAACATTTTATGTCCTGAAAAAGCTAAAAAGTCTGCGTCAATTTTTTGTATATTAATTTTTTTGTGAGGTATTGTTTGGGCTCCATCTATTAGGACTTTGGCTCCAAATTCATGCGCGATATTTATTAATTTTTTAGAGTTTTGAGTGGTGCCATCAATATTTGAAGAGTCTATGAATGAAACAAGTTTGGTGTTTTTGATTTTTTCTTTAAAATCTTCTTCATTTCCAAATTCAAAAAAATCTAGTTTTATTTTATTTTTTAAAAGTTTTTGAAAAGGTAATAATCCTGAGTTGTGTTCTTTGTCGCTTAATAATATTTTGTCTCCTTTTTTTAATCCAAATGAATTTGCTACAAGATTTATACTTTCAGTAGTATTTTTTGTAAAAATTATTTCTTTGTTTGATTTTGCTTTAATAAATTTTTGTATTGTTTTTCTTGATTGTTCGACTGCGAAGGTAACTTCATTTCCAAGGGTGTGATTGCTTCTTCCAGCACAAGCACTCATTTTTGAATAATATTCACTTATTTTTTCAATGACTTGTTTTGGTTTTAATGACATACATGCGGAATCGAAATAAATAATTTTTTTTCCATTAATTTTTCTTTTAAATAATGGAAAATCTTGTCTTATTTTTTTTGTGTTTAACAAATAATTCACCTATTGATTTGTTTAGTTTTAATTTATTTATTTTAATTTGATTATATTTGTTATTATAAATTACGCGATTTTTGATAAGGTTTGTTTTCTAAGATAGTTTAATGTTTTTTATTATTTTTCTTATTCTCTTAATTGAACGGGAGTTATTTTATTAATTTTTTCAATGATTTTGTTTATTTTTGTTTTTTTCATGGGTTTGTATTTTCTAACTCTTGGTTCATATGCATTTTTTCCTTGGAATTCTTGTAAGTACCATGTTTCATTTTGGATTAGTTTTGCCATTTCAATAAAATCTTCAATTTTAAGTTTTGGATAAAGCGTTGTTCTAAATTCATGGGGGATGTTTGAATTTTTTATAATTTCTATAGATTCTGCAATTTTTTTTGGAGAAATTTTGGTTCTAGTTAAGTCTTTGTATTTCTTTAAAGGAGCTTTTATATCCATTGCAATATAATTAATGAGTTTTTTGTTTAATGCTTCTTCAAGAATTTGTGGGTTGGTGCCATTACTATCTAGTTTAATTGCAAATCCCATCTTTTTTATTTTTTTCATAAATTCTATTAACCCCGGAGAAATTGTTGGTTCTCCTCCTGTTATTACTACTCCATCAAGCATTTTTTTATTTTTTTCTAAAAATTGGAAAAATTCTTTATCTGGAATAAGTTGTCTTTTGCTTTTTTTGAAAAATTTATATGCAGTAAGTTCTTTGTTATAACAATATGGGCATTTGAAATTACAATTTACAAGAAAGACGATGCATGCCATTTTGTTTGGGAAATCTGTAAGAGTTAATTTTTCTAATCCTCCAATAAACATTTTATCATCTCATTTCATATATTTTTTTTTTAGTTAAATAATATTTATTATTTTTAATTAGTGCTTAAAAATTAAAAAGCAAATAAAAAAAATTTTGTAAAAGAAATCAAGTTCAGCAAAGCTGTGCTTGTTCTTTTACTTTTTCAGGCATTCCAAATTTTTTTCTATCTTGAAATTCTGATTGTTTTCCTTCATGCCATTGTTCAACAGGTCGAATATATCCTACTACTCTTGAATATATTTCGCATTTTGTTTGTACCATTTTATCATCTCCATTCTATATTTTTTTAAATATTTATTCTTGTGCACATATTGGACAATACTCATGTTCACCTACAATATATCCGTGGATTGGACATACACTAAATGTGGGAGTTACTGAAAAATATGGCATTTCATAATTTTCTGCAATTTTTCTTACAAGATTTTTTGTTGACTCTATTGAAGGTAATTTTTCTCCTAAAAATATGTGGAAAACTGTTCCCCCTGTATATTTTGTTTGTAATGGATCTTGTAAGTCTAAAGCTTTGAATAAATCGTTTGTGAAGCCTACGGGCAATTGTGTTGAATTGGTATAATATGCTGCTGCGCCTTTTTTAGAAGCTTCATTGTTTGCAACTATAATATCAGGGTATTGTTTTTTATCTAGTTTAGCTAATCTGTGTGAAGTTCCCTCTCCTGGAGTTGCTTCAAGATTAAACATGTCTTTTGTTTCTTCTTGGAATTCAGTTAATTTATCTCGCATAAATATAAGTACTTTTTGTGCAAATTCTGAACCTTCTTTTGTAGCAATATTTTTTCCCATAAAATTTTCTAAAGATTCATTCATTCCTATTAAACCAATTGTTGAAAAATGATTTTTCCAATACTCTCCAGTTTGGGATTTCATTCCTCTTAAGTAGTGTGCTGCATAAGGGTATAATCCTTCAGTAGTAAATTTTTCTAAAATTTTTCTTTTTATTACAAGACTTTCTTTTGCGAGATTCATTTGTTTTTGAAGTAATTTAAAATATTCATTTTCATTTTTTGCTAAGTAACCTATTCTTGGCATATTAATTGTTACTACTCCTATTGATCCTGTCATTGGGCTACTTCCAAATAATCCTCCACCTCTTTTTCTTAAAACACGGTTGTCTAATCTTAATCTACAACACATACTTCTTGCATCTTCTGCGTCCATATCACTATTAATAAAATTTGCAAAATATGGAATTCCGTATTTTGCAGTCATTTCCCAAATTTTGTTATAAGTTGGATTATCCCATTCAAAATCAGGAGTTATATTATATGTTGGAATTGGAAATGTGAATATTCTTCCACTTGCGTCTCCTTCAACAAGCACTTCTGCAAAAATTTCATTAAATAAGTTCATTTCTTCTTGGAAATCTGAATAAGTTGCATCCATTGGTTTTCCACCAATTATAACTGGATCGTTCTTCATATTGTTTGGGACTTTTAAATCCATCGTTATGTTTGTAAAAGGTGTTTGAAAACCTACTCTTGTTGGAACATTCGTATTAAAAATAAATTCTTGTATTGCTTGTTTAACTTCTTTTTTTGTTAAATTATCATATCTAATAAATGGTGCTAGTAAGGTATCAAAATTTGCGAATGCTTGTGCTCCAGCACTTTCTCCTTGTAGTGTATAAAAATAATTTACTATTTGTCCTAAAACAGCTCGAAAATGTTTTGCCGGTTTACTTGAAATTTTCCCTCTCACTCCAGTAAATCCTTCTACTAATAATTGTCTTAAATCCCATCCCACACAATATACACATAATGCACTTAAGTCATGAATGTGGAAATCTCCTTTTTTGTGTGCTTTGGCGATTTCGTTAGGATAAATTTTTGCTAACCAATAATTAGAAATTATTTTTGAAGCTATATGATTATTTAGTCCTTGTAATGAATAAGCCATATTACTATTTTCTTTAACTTTCCAATCTTCTTGTGTTAAATATGAGTCGACTACTTCAAAATCATTAAGCATGTCCTTTGTTTGTCTCATTAGTTCACGTTGGTGTCGGTATAATATGTATGCTTTTGCTGTCTTATCATGTCCTTCTTTAATTAAGGTTTCTTCAACAATATCTTGCACTTGTTCAACAGTTGGTATATCTTCTTCAGTGGGAAAGTTTTTATTAATTATTGAAATTATGTTATTAGCAATCTTTTGAGTTTTTTCTTTATTTTCTCCACCAACACTTTGAACAGCTTTCCAAGTTACATTAAATATTTTGTTTTCATCAAAATGTACTTTTGATCCATCTCTTTTTATAATAAACTTTGGCATAATTGGCACTTCCTTATTTTTTTAAATTAACATTTTTCTTATTTTTTATTTATTTATTAAATTAAACTCCCCAAGTTCTAATAGAACTCATTTGATATTTATAAACATTAACCAATTTCTATACATAATAATTAAATACTGCTACATAATTATTGTTCTTTTTTAAATAATCTTTTTTATTTTCTAAAAATATAATAAAATTTTCGCTAATTGTCATACTTTTTTATAAAAAATTCGTCAAATTTTTGGATTTTTGTGTTTATTTAGTTAATTAATTTCATAATGTAAAAATGTTAAGAATATTAACTTAAAAACACTAATTAATTTCAAATGGTTTTAAAAAATAGTTTTGATAAATACAATTCTGATCAAAAAAAAGTTATTAAATTAATTAATGGGAAACAAAAAACTATTTTAATGGTAGCACCTTCATTTGTTGTTGATTTTGATTATAAAAAATTTGTGCAATTAATGAAAGGGTTTGGTTTTGATTTAGTTTCTGAATTAACATTTGGAGCAAAAGTTGTAAATCAAAATTATTGTAAATATATTTCAAAAAATAAAAACCAAGAAAAATTTATTGCCAGTGTGTGTCCTATGATAGTTACACTTGTAAAAAAACAAATCCCTATTGTGAAAAAATATTTATTACCATTTGATTCACCAATGATTGCCACTGCAAAAATACTTAAAAAACAAAATCCTGGGCATAAAATAATTTTTTTATCTCCTTGTGGGGCAAAAAAAGTAGAAGCAAATAAATCTGGAATAATTGATGCAGTTATTACTTTTATAGAAATGAAAGAAATGCTTCATAATAAAAAATTAAAAAAAATTATTACTGGTGGAGAGAGTCATTTGTTTGATAGATTTTATAATGATTTTACAAAAATATATCCTTTAAGTGGGGGATTGTCAGCTACTTTACATTCTAAAAAAATTATAAAAAAAGAAGAAATCATTTCTTGTGATAATTGTACTAATATTCATGAAATTTTTGACAATCATCCTGATAAAATTTTTTTTGAATTATTATTTTGTAAGGGGGGATGTATTGGAGGGCCAGGGATTGAATCAAAATTACCTATATTATTAAAAAAGAAAAAAGTTATTGATTATTGTTCAAATGCAAGAAGAGAAAAAATTGGGGATAGAAAGGGAATTAATAAATATTTAAAAGGACTTGAGTTTAAAACAAAGTTTGAATAATAAAATATTTGTATTAATAAATTCTTTTATTTTGTTGGTTTTTGGTTTAATTTAGTTAATATTTTTGGTGATTTGAATGGTTGGAGATTTTGAAAAAATATTTGAAAATATTTATTTAAATAATTATGTTTTAAAAGAACAAAAAATTTATTCTTTTATTAATAAAATTAAAATTAAAAATATTAATTTTTTTCTTTATATTACACTATTATTTTTATTACCTTTAATTTTTCATGCTCAATTATTTACTGGAATTTTTGTTAATTTTATTTTTGTAAAATCAGCAATTAATTATAATTCAAAACAAATAATGCTTCTTTCATTTATACCTAGTATTTCTGCTTTTGTTGGAGGTTTTATTTTTTTTAATTTTAATTATGCTCTTATTTATATGCTTCCTTTTATTTGGTTGGGAAATTTTATATTTACATTTGGAATAAAAAAATTGTTTGTTGAACAAAATAAAAATTATTTATTTTCAGGTATTCTTTTAGCATTTATAAAAACATGTATTTTATTTTTAACAGCAACTATATTTTTTTATTTTTCGTTAGTTCCTGAAATATTTCTTATCTCTTTTGGATTAGTTCAGTTTTTAACTGCTATTTTGGGTGTGTTTTGTTTTGGTTCAATAGATTTATTAAGGGCAAAAAACAAAATTAATTAATTAAATTTAACTTGGGTGATTTTATGTCAAGAAAACCAATCATTGGAAATAAAAAAATTTCTTTAAGAATGCAAAAAATGGAAATGCAAAAAAAACCAGTTATTGGTTTTAAACAACAAGGAATTCATAAGAAATTAGATAAATTATCACCAAACCAATTAAGAACAATGTTTCCTTTACTTGGGCATCTTTCTGATGTTGAACTAAAAAGAGAAGCAATAAAAGAATTATTGAAGCGTTGAATTTAATTAAATTAAGTGTTAAACTTAATTATTTTTTGATAATATTTTTTCATAGTTTTAAACAAGACTCCAGTTTTCCCAAGTTTGTTTTTTAAGGTAAATAAATAGAATTATTGCTCCTAAAATATTTGTGATGGGATAAGCCCACCAGATTCCAGTTATTCCCATATTTGTTTTAAATGCGAGTAAATATCCAATAAATATAGTAATCCCTAAGATAACAATTGAAAGATTCATCCCGAGTTTTGTATTTCCAGCTCCCCTTAATGCTCCAATAATTACTGTCTGAATTCCTGTAAACCCAATAGTTAGTGCAAAAATTTTTATAAAATTTTCTGTTAAAAAAATTACTTCTTTTGAATCAGGAATAAAAATTTTTGCAAATTCGTTTGAAAAAACAAACATAACAATTCCAGCAATACTTAAACAACCAAAAGACAAAAGTATGCTATAATTAATAGTTTTGTTTACTCGTGAAAATTTTTTAGCACCAATATTTTGACTAACTAAAGTTGTTGTTGCTAAAGAAAAGCCAATTGCAGGTAAAACAACAAAACTTGTTAGTTGCATTCCTAAACCATATGCTGCCAAAGCACTTGTTCCAAAAAAAGCAGCCAGGGCAGTCATTAAAATCATCCCCCCTGCTCTTGAAGAAAACTCAATTGATGAAGGTAAACCAATTTTTAGTAAGCTTTTTATTATTGACAAACGAGGCATTAAACAATCAAATCTTAAAGTTATGGGAGCTTTTCCACTACTCATAATAATTAATCCAATAAAAGTTGCAGATGCTTGAGTAATCATTGTAACAATTGCTGCCCCCATAACTCCATAAGCAGGAATTTTTAATGGTTCAAAACCAAAAATAAATAAAGGGTCTAAAAAAAAGTTTAATGTAACATTCAAAAACACAATTATTAAAGGTAAATACACATTTCCAGCCCCCCGCATTAGTGATTGAAATGCAATAAATAAATAGAAAAATGCCAAACCAATAAAAGAAATTTGTAAATAATTTGTTGCTAATGGAATTACATCATTACTTGCACCAATTAATGTTACTAAAGATTCTGCACTAAAAAAACCAATTATTCCTACAAGCACTCCTGCAATTCCCATTGAAACAATGGTTTGGGTTGCAATAAAATCTGCTTGTGCATGTTCTTTTTTTCCAGTATATTGTCCAACTAAAATTGTACCAGCAATTGATAATCCAATACCTAATGATGTTGCAATAAAAATTATTGGCCAACTCATCGTTGTTGATGCAATAGCATCAGCACCAAGTTTTCCAACCCAAAAAGTATCGATTATATGGTATGTTGAGTTTAAAATATTCGCAAAAACGAGGGGGATTGAAAGAAAAATTATTGGTAAAAAAATAGATCCACTGGTGAGATCTTTTCTTTTTTTTAAATTCATTTAATTCACTTTTTTTATAACTTTTAAATTTCAATTGATTCTTACAATTAAGCAATTACTAAAGTATTAAATATTGTCTGTAATTTATTTTTAATATGGTTATTGAAGAGTTAGTTAAAGAAATTCAAACAACACAAGTTTCTGAGCTTGAAAATGAATTAACTGTACTTTTCAATCGAGAATTATTTGAAAGAACTTATTATTTTAAACAATTACAAAAATTTGATGGCAAAATATTTGATATAATAAAATGGTTAATGTCTGAAGAAGAAAAACATGTGCATATTTTAAAAATGATTCTTGCTCAGGCAAATATTAATTTATCTGAAGAATTACAAAATATTCCAAATGTGCCAAAAGATCAAATAGATGTAATAAAGAGAGACATTGAATTTGAAGAATTTACTACAAAAGAATATAATGATGTTTTGGAAAAGTTAGAACCATTAGTGGAAAAAAGTAATGGTGCATTAAAAAATATTTTAATTCACATTAGAGATGAAGAGTTGTATCATATTGAAATTTTAAAGCAATATTTGAAAGAAAATAAATAATAATTTTTTTAGTGATTTTTATGTATGATGTTATAATAATTGGAGCAGGGCCTGCTGGGTTAACTGCAGCAGTTTATTCTGCTCGTTTTAAAATGAAAATTCTTGTTCTTGGAGAACTGCTTGGAGGTACAATAAATGAAGCTCATAAAGTCGAAAACTGGCCCGGTGAAAAATTGATTTCTGGGATAGATTTGGGTCAAAAAATGGTAGATCAGGTAAAAAATTTAGGTGTTGAAATAAAAATGAATAATGCTGAAAAAATCAGTAAAAATGATGATGGTACATTTTTGGTTCAAACAATAAATGAAACTTTTTTGGCAAAAAAAATAATTCTAGCAATAGGTACACAAAGACGAACTCTTGGTTTGGAAAGAGAAAAAGAGTTACTTGGAAAAGGAGTTAGTTATTGTGCAACTTGTGATTCATCATTTTTTGGGGGAAAAACAACTGCAGTAATTGGTGGAGGAAACTCAGCATTATCTGCTGCGTTATTACTTTCAGAATCATGTGAAAAAGTTTATATAATTTATAGAAGGGATTCATTTGAAAAGGCAGATCCTATAAGGGTTGAAATGGTTGAAAAAAACCAAAGAATTGAAGTAATTTTTAAATCAAAAGTTGTTAAGTTAAAAGGAGAGAATATGTTGGACGCAATTGTTTTAGATAATGGTTCTGAATTGAAAGTGCAGGGATTATTTATTGAAATTGGAACAGAATCAAGAAAAGAATTTTTGCAAGAAATGAGTTTAGGTTTAGATGAAAATGGGTATGTGAAAGTTGATAAAGAAATGCGAACAAATATAAAAGGGATATTTTCTGCGGGAGATTTAAATAGTGGGAATTTTAAACAGGCAATAGTTGCGTCTGCTGAAGGAGCAGTTGCGGCAAAAACAGCTTATAATGAAATAAAAATAGATTCAGTAAAATAATTAATTAATGTATCCATAAAATAAATATTGGTACAAAATTTATTTAATTTTTTTTACTAACTCTTCCTTTTTCACTCTTGAAAATTTTTTGATTTCACACTCTCGTTTCATTGCTTCGCTTCTAGTTTCAAATTCTTCAAAATAAATCAATTTTACTGGCAACCTTCTTTTAGTATATTTTCCACCAGTTCCAGAGTTGTGTGTTTCAATTCTCTTTTTCAAATCATTTGTGTAACCACAATAATAACTCTTATCTCTGCACTCAACAAGATATGTAAAATAACTCATAAAAATAAAATAATCTTAAAAAAATAAAAAATGGAAATTATTTTGATTTCCATAATCCATGTATATTACAATAAGCTCTTGCTTTTATTTCTCCTACTTGCGCACATAACTGCATTTCAGGTTTATCACCAGAATTTAAAAATTTTTTAAATTCTTTTTTGTTAATTTGTATCTCAATCCATTCAATATAATGTTTTTCTTCCATTGGGTGTTCAATAGTGCCAACTTTTACTTTAACCCCATTTTCATTTTTTTCAATTATTGGAACATGTTTTTCGTTTCCCAAATCTTGGGTTTTTTCTATTTTCAAGTTCATTGGTTGTCCACAACAAATTAATTTGCCCATTCCAGTGTGTAAAATTTCAACAATATTTCCACACACTTCACATTTATATATTTCTTTTATTTTTGTCAAATAATCACATCCTTATGTAAATTATAAGTGATTTGTTTTATAATTTAATTTATTTTTATTTGTTAATATTTTTGTTATTTAAATTATGAAAAATAATATTAAGTCATTATTTTTCTTATTTCTCTGATTTTTAATTCAGAATCTTGTATTATTCCTAAAGTGTCTGCAAAGAGACTTCCAGATGTAGAATTTCCTTTTACAAGTCTTTCTAAGTATTTTTTATAATTTTTTGTAATCATACTTCTTAAAATATCTTCATTAACTTGCATTTGTTTTATTAAATTATTATTAAAATTTGGAAAATTATTTTTTAGTAATATTAAATTATCAGCTAATTTTGAGATACATTCATCCAAACCAATTTTTGAATCATCTGAAAAATCAGCATTGTTGTCTTTTGATTTATTTATTATTGTTTCAAGATCTAATGATAGATTTCCTAGTTGTTGTAAGAGTTTAGAAATTCTTGCCAACTCTATTATTCTGGAACTTTCTTTTTTATTTAATTCTTTAGTAGATAATTTTGTCAAAATAAAACTGGTTTGTTCATGAATGTGTGTGGTTAATGCATCTATTTTTGTTATTTTTCCATTTGTACTTGTTTTTGAAAAAAGAATTTTTTTGTTTTCAAAAAAACTTTTTATTATTGCATTTAAACTATTTTTAAATTCAGTTTCAATCAAATTAAAAATTTCAAAAGTTTCTTTTTGTTCAGTATTTTCAAGCAATTTTGTAGCAATAATAATTTCTTCTTCATCAGTAGGGATAATAAATTCAACAATTTTTTGAAAATATTTTATAAAAATTAATATTATAATTGTTGCTCCAACATTAAAAAATAAATGTGCATTTGCAACTTGTTGTGCAGTAGTTCCACCAAAATATTCAGTAAGAATTATTAAATAACTAATTAATGGAATAAATATTAAAACTCCAATTATATTAAACAAAAAATGTGAAAACGCAGCTCTTTTAGCAAAAATATCCATCCGATGTGAAATTATTAGTCCAATTGTTGTTGTTCCTATATTTGCTCCAAAAATTATTGGAATTGCTTGGGGTAATCCAAGTAATCCGGTTTGTGCTAAAATAACAACCAATCCTGTTGTTATCGTACTTGAAAAGAAAATATTTGTAATAATAAATCCAATTAGTATTCCTAATGGTAAAAAACTTGTTTCTGTTAATAATTCTATCCAAAAGGAGTTATATTTTAATGGTTCAATTATTTCAGAAATAAGAGTCATTGAAAATAAAATTAATCCTAAATAAAATAATGGTTTTCCAAATACGCGGTATTTTGTTTTTAATAAACTTAAAAAAAATCCTCCAATAATTATTATTGGAGCATATTGGGTAAATTTCCAAGCTATTAATTGTGCTGTTAAAGTAGTTCCTATATTTGCTCCAAAAATAATTCCTAAACTTTGTGCAAAAGTTATAGTTCCTGTATTAACTAAACCAATTGCTATAATTGTTGTTGCTGCGCTTGAATTTGTTAATGCTGTAATAATTGCTCCAAAAATAGTTGCAGTTATTGGGTTGTTAGTAGCTTTTTTTATTATTGATTGAAAATGAGTTCCAGCTGCTTTTTGCATTTCTTTACTAAAATTTTCAGTACCATAAATAAAAATAACTATCAAGGATAGTATAGAAAAAATAATTGTTAATTCCATGTTAAATTATTAGTTTTTCTATTAAAATATCTTTCTTTTAAGTCTTTTTTTTAAATAGTCTATTTAACAAAGTTTTTTTTAAGTTAATTTTTAATTATTTATAAAAAATAACTGTCTTAAAACCAGATAATATAAAATGTAATCCAAAAAGTATTAGAATTATTGGCCAGAATGGAAAAGGAATATTCCACCAACCTAGATCATTTCCTAACCAAATTATTCCCCAACTTATGACAAATAATCCTATTAATAAACCTAAAAAATTTATTTTTTGCATTTTTTTAGTAAATTTTTTTTCAAAATTTTTTTCAAATTCATTTCCCCAATTTTCCATTTTATCACCAAATTTTTCTCCCCATTCTTCCCAGTAATCTTCTTCCATTTTATTTTTAGTTTTTTTAACCATTCAAATTACCTTTTAATTTTTATTATTTTTTTTAATTTTTTATTATTTTATATTTTTTTATTTCTGATTACTGCAATTATTGCGAATATTAAAAATCCTGTTCCAAGCCCTATGAATAAACTTGGGATAAGTTGGTCATACAAAAAACCAAACCCTATTCCTAATAAAATACCCGTTGGGATAAATAATACTTCTGGGGAATCTTTTTCTTTTTTTTGTTTAATTATTTTATTT
>CAZKAC010000089.1:0-8118 GCA_964550725.1 uncultured archaeon | reverse complement strand
CAATTTAATTTTAAAAAACATTTAAGTTGATTTTTTAAATAAGTAATCTTTTAAGCACTTTTCAAACAATAATAATTTATGAATTCTTACGATTTTTCTAAAGCAACGCATCTTACTGCGAGCGTATTAATTGTTGACTGTGACAAGCTCTTGCTTTTAAAACAAACTAAGAGTAAGTTTTGGTTGTTGCCTGGTGGCCATATTGATGATGGAGAACTCCCACATGAAGCTGCGATAAGAGAGGTTAAAGAAGAAACTAATTTAGATATTGAAATTCTACAAATTCCAGATGAGAAAGCTAGGACAGAGATTGTTGCTCCTCTGCCAGTTCCTTTTGCAATGAGATTACTCCCATGTAGGGATAAAAAAGATATTGATTTTTTGTTCACAGCAAAAGTTATTGGAGGCCAATTAAAAATTGACGATGAAAGCGAAGAAGCTAAATGGTTTTCAAAAGAAGAAATAATTAATGATCCTAACGTTGGACCTAACACTAAGTATTATGCTTTATTGATTTTTAAGTGATTTTTTTTCTGTATTGTTTTATGAATTCTTTGTATTCTTGTTTTTCGTATAATTTTTTTGCTGGGTTTATTGTCAGGCAAGAGAGTCTTAGGTCTTTTGTGTTTAATTTTTTTTCTAATTTTGCGAGTAAGGTTTTTCCTATTCCTTTTTTTTGGTATTGTTTTTTGACTATTAATAATTCTATTTCTCCAAATGGGTTTCCAAAAAAGTCTTTGTTTTTTTGTGCCCAACCAAAAGCAATTATTTTTTTGTCTTGTTTTTTTATTAAACAAATATCGTTTTTAATAGCTTTTTTTATTTTGTTTTTTAAAAATGTTTCATCTAGTTTTCTATTCGTTTTTTTCCATGCAAAATCAAAATCAGTTTTGATTAAATCAATTATTTCTGTTACGTCTTTTGTTATTGGTTTTAACATTTTTTTACCTCGAAAAAGTATGATTGGGTTAGTTTTTCCATTTTTTTGAATTTGAATCCTAATAATTCCATGTAATAAACGTATATTGTGTCGTAAAACTTTTTTGCTTTTTTTGTTACGAAAGTATTTGACTTTATTTTTATTTCAATTATAGGATAATTGTTTTTGAAAGAAACATTTCCCCAGTGATAACTATTAGCCATTTCGTTTAATTTTTCAACAAAAACAAGTCGCTTTATTGGATCTTTTAAATCATTCTCATTTAGTCTTGCTTTTATCATAGAATAATTCTTTTCAGCAATACTCTTTGCAATCAAATTCAAATCCTTTGAAGATATTTTTTCAATTAATTCGAAAAGAGTTGACTTACTAATAAAAACACTCGGAACCAAATTAATCAAAACACAATCCGATTGAAACAAATAAATGGGATCAGGCACAACCATGTTTTGTTTCTCATATTGATTCGTATCAAAATACGCTTTTGCTACTTCTTCCCAATTCTTTTTAGTCTTAATAATAAAATCAGTATTAACAGAATAACCATCAACACTCTTAGACAATACTTTATCATCAACCAACTTTTCTAACATCTTATGAGTCGCCTGATACGAAACACTCTTTTGAGACTTAACAATAGGATAAATTTCTTTAGCTTTTAAGGGCCAGTTATGTGATAGGATTGAGATTATTATTGTTGTCAAATTTGTTTTGTAAAGCAATTCAAACCACTTTTTTTGTTATAACATGTTCTGTGTACTCGTCCCCTAGCCACTTGTGTTTTGTTGTTTTATAATCCCAATTCTCGCCTAAAAGAAATCTTACTTTGAATTTCATGTAAGTACCATCAATTTTTTGAAAAGACGTTATTTCTTTTAAATTTGGGAAAGGATCGTCCAAGAATTGGTATACTATTTTATCTTCTTTTATTTCAGGAAATTCTACTCTTAAACCAACACTCCTATCTCGCTCTCCAACTACTCTGGCAAATTCTTTAGTAGAACCAGGTTTTACACCATAAGTCTCATATGCTTTTTTTAAACCAAACTCCATTACCCTAGTAAATAATTCTATTGCTTTTTCTTCTCCAAGTTCTTGTTTTAAAACAATAAACCAATTCTCATACAAACCAAAAAAAGCCTTATTATAATCCATAACAAAAATAACAAACAAAATTATTAAAAAATAGTTGTTTTTTTAGAATCACAAAAAAAAGAATAATCTTTCCAGCACACAAATATTATTTTTCGATTTTTCTAATCAAATCAATTTCCCTTTCAATCATTAATACTTTTTCTGGATAAATATCAACTTCAATAATTTTTGGAACGTTTAGTTTTAGTAGTGGTTTTATTTGTTCTAATTGTTCTAAGTTTTCTTGTAAGAATCCATGAGTCCTTATTCTTTCTCCTTGTTTCCATTGAACAGCTAAATGCAAACCCATTATTTTTAGACAAAGTTGGTTGTACCCACCATTTAGTCTTTCAATAAAAGATTATAAGAGAATGGGCGACATAATCAAAAAAAATAATATTTACACTATTTCTGAAAATGAAACTATAATGGATAAAAGTTTTAAAAAAGAATACGAAAACTTAGGAGTTAAAGTCAAAACTAAAATAAAAAATTCTAATCCATATGACACTATTGTTTGTGGCGATTATATTATGTTCGTTTATTTCCCAGAAGGCTTTTTGAAAGGCTGGGAAAAAAGTTGTAGAGAAAGCAGAGGATCCAAAGCAATACTATTTGGAAAAATGTTACCACTACTATACAACTACAAAAAGAAATTCAATCTCACAATTATCAAAAACCCAGAAAATGCTGACCAAATAAGAAAAGAAAGTTTACGTTTTTTCAATAAAAGCTTTTAATATAAGATAAAAAAAATATGTTTTGCTTCAAATGAAGTTAGTGTTAAAACCAAAATACAAGGCCAATTTGCAAAACAATATAAAATTTTTAAGCTAAAAAGTTGATTTTTTAGTAGCAATATCACACAAATATTCGTTTGTTAAATCTTTTTCATCTAAACCAATTTTTTTTAATAAATTTATGCAATCATTTCTTTTTTCTTCCCAATTAGACTCATTTCCATCAGTTTCTATTTCAACAAATGTTCCAATATTTTTTACTTTGTCAAGACAAATCTCAAATTCATTTAAATCAAATTTTTCTCTATATTTATCTATTAGCCCAAGTTTTTTTAACCCAAATTTTTCTAAAATTATTTCTAACATTTTATTATCTTCAACTTTTGTTTCATATTCATTTGTAAGACCTTTATTAACATTTTCGTGAAAAGCTAATATTGCTCCATCTCCTTCTTGTCTCACTCTCACATATTTTTTTGTACCACGCAAATCCTCGTGTGAAAGATTATAATATTGATCTACTTGGTGTTTATCCTTAGCTTTTACTCCCCCCAACTCAATAATCTTTTCTTTTAAAGAATCAAACTTACTTTCATCACACTTAGCCTTTATTTCAACTTCCATAATATGCTTTAATTATGATAAAAATAAAAACGTTTCTAATGTAAAAAAAACTGTGATAATAAATCAACCAAATGTGAGAAATAAACCAAATGGTTGATTTAAAATAAACCAAATATTTATATTGCCTAAATAAACTATTAATAATTATGTTAAAATTAACCACCGAAATACTTGTTTTTCGTGTCCTACCCATAAAACTATTGATAATTTAAATTTTTCTGATAGTTTTGCAAAGTATTTAAATTTTAATCCGCATAAAAGACACGAGGTTTCATTAATAACAAATGACTTAAAAAAAATATCTGAACTAAAAAATAAAGGCTGGGATAAAAAGCAAACTCCTGAAGGAATAAAATTAAAGGCTCCTGAAGTTTGGTTAGTTGACTTAACAGATCCATTTAAACATGATTTATTTAAATCAACACAATTAGTATTTGATTTTTATAATTTTTTAATTAATCAAATAGATAGTGGGTCTATTAATAATTTAATAAAAAATATTCTTGATGAAAATCAAATAAAAGAACTTGATTTTATGGTTATAAGTGGGGAGTCAATAAATTATGAAATAAGGGTTGTTGGTAGTGATAAAAGAATTTATTCGTTAAGAGAGTTACTCTTAGATTATTTCTTAATTAATTCTGACAAACAATATTTGGTTAATAAAAACATGTGTTTAGAAAATAAAAATCAAAATGCGTTTTTTGAAAATTTAATAAATACTTATCAAAAAGAAAATATTTGTGAAAACAAAAAATTACAAAATATTGAAATAAAAAAACTAATGCTCCCACTTGAAAATTATGATTATGTTGTTTTAATTCCAACATCTTGCTTTAAGTATACAGGGTTATTAAAAAATTTTAATTGTGAAAAAATATTTCTTGTAAGAACCCACGCATCGAATAATTTTTTGATTGAAGATACATTAAATTTTCCGCCAAATTTAAATAATAAAAAATGTCTAGTTATGGATATATCTTACTCGGGAGAAACATTAAAATTCATGAGATCATATTTATCAAAGTTTGGGGCAAAAGTAGAAACGTTAGCATTATTTCCAAAATCTCAATTAGCAATTAAAAATTCTGATTATTGTGTAATTTTAGATAAGTTTTGTTCATCAAAAGAGCTATTAAATTTATCAATTGAAGAATTATATACAAAAGTGGGTGTTAATAATGTATGTTGAAAAAGAAGTCAAATTTAAAATAAAAAACTCTGATGAAATTAAAAAAAAATTAGAAAAATTAAAAGCAAAATGTGAGGGATCCAGTTTTCAACGAACAATTCGTTTTGAGAATAATGGAAAATTAAAAGAACAAGGGTTGTTTCTTAGAGTTAGGAGTGGATTCAAAAATACAATTACTTTAAAATCAAAAATAAAAGGAGCCTCAGAACATATTTATCAACGAGAAGAAATTGAATTGGAAATAAGTGATATTGAAAAAATGCGAGAAATAATAAAAAGAATTGGATTTAATGACGAAATGATAATGGAGAAATATAGAACCAAATATAAAATCAATGATTGTGAAGTAGTTATTGATAAACTACCATTCGGCGACTATATTGAAATAGAGGGTGAAGAAGAAAAAATTTTTGATTTAATTAATACACTAAAATTAGATAAGAACAAATTAATAAATAAAACATATTGGGATTTATTTGAAGATTACAAAATCAATAATAATATGCAACATTTAGGGCAAAATATAATTTTTAAAGACAAAATTAATGAGGTAGAACGTTAATGGAAAAGCTTTCGGATTGGAAAATAAATATTCTAAAACATAATTTTGATATTGAACAAGACTTTTCAAATTATCCTAATATAAAAAAATATAAAACAAAATATAAAACAAAAAATATTAAGGTAATAAACGAAAAATTTTTAGATACGTCAAAAGATCATTCATTAATACCTTCAGAGTTAATTATCTCAAATGGAGTTAATTCAACTTTGGTTAAATGTAACTATAATAAAGCATCAAAATACCAATTAACTTTTAACTCAAAAAAAATTTTTATTGTTGAAAAGAATTCAAAAAAAGTTTTTGATTTAAATGTTTCGTTAATAAAAGAAAATCCTATTCTTTCAGAATGTTTTAGCGTGAATAATGAAAAATGGAAAGTTAATGATTTTATTCAAATAGTTGGTCTTAATAGAATATCAATAATGCCTTATGATGGTTGTATACATTGGAATAAAAAACAGCCCTGCAAATTTTGTGATTCTAACCCAAAAAAATCAGATTACAAATCTCCAGTACCTTCACTCAATAACTTACAAAATTTTGAATCGTCTGACATTTGGTGGGAGTATTATAAAAAAGAATATTCGACTGGTTTGTGTTTGGCATATTCAAAATTAACAAAAAACTTAGATAAAAATCAAACATATCATTTCCAATTTATGACTGGAAATATTCAACCAGATAATAAGGCTTGGAATATTACTATTGAAATTATTAAAGAATTAAATAAAATTTATCCTATTAAAAATTTTAATTCATATCTTAATCTTGGATACATAAAAGAAAATCAAAAAGAATATTTGGAAAAAATGAAATTGTTGGGGTTTAAAAATATTCAATTAAATTTAGAAGTTATTGGAGAGAAACAATTTAATGAAACCTGCCCAGGAAAAAGCAAAATTCTAAATTATTTCGAGGTAATCGAATTTTTAAAAAAAGCAGCACAAGTTTTTGGAAAAGGCAATTCTAGATCAAATTTCGTATTTGGCTTACAAAGTAATGAAGAATTACTTTGTGGAATTGAAGAACTTGCTAAATATGGGATTGTGGCTGATTATAGTTTATTCATTCCAAAGCCAGGAACCAGTTATAGTTTAAAACCAAGACCTGAATTTAATAATATTCTGAGTTTTAGTAAAGCATTAGTTGAAATTTATAAAAAAAATGATTTTAAGCCAATCTATGATCGTTTTAGTAGCAGATCAAATGCTTTGCACGAATTATTGTTGAATATTTAATAAATTAGCTGAGAACATATTAATTCCTTTCCCTTTTATAATCTTCATGGATTAAGTTGCCATCTTTATCGCTTACGCTATGCTTTACTTTCTTCCCTTGTTCTGAATCAATCCGGTGTTCTTTACCGTCAGAATCTTTCCTAATTTTAAAAACTTCTTTTCCTGAAGCATCTTTTCCTTTTATTCTCAATTCATCTTTTACGTTAATAGTTTCAGTAACAGATATTGTAACTCTTTTACTATCTGGTTTTGTTAAATCTGCCCCACAATGTTTACAAGTTAAATCTTCAAGCGTAATTTCTTTCCAACAACTCTTACATTGAGTTTTTTGTTTAACTGGAGTTTGTTTAAATTTTTTAATTGTTCCTCTTTCCATTTGTGAGTTGATAATTTGAACAATTTCTTCAATCATTGAAGGATAATCTTGAGTTGGCAAACCAAGCTTGTCTAATATAGTTAAATCTTCTTCAAAAATAGAGTCGTTTGATTTGTTTTCATCTTCTTTAACTAAAATATCAAATTTTTCAAGAATGTCCTTTCCAATTTCAAAACGAGTTTTTAATTCAGGTATTGCCACAGGAATTGTCTCCCCATAAATTTCTTTTTCAATACTTGATTTTATAACATTACATAAGTGTCTCAAATATGTGGGTTGGAATTTCCAACTATTATCATAAATAGCAGGTTTTCCTTCAGTAATATTTTTTAAAATTCTGTTAAATGGTCTGTCATTAGTAATATTTGGACTATATCCAACTATCAAAGAGGGTCTTAAAATTAAATAACCTGAATTACATTTTTTTGTTATTTCTTCAGACTCTAATTTTGTTTCCCCATAAAATGTTGTTGGGTTTATTGCTGCAAAAGAAGAAATAAAAATTAACTTGCTCCCAACTTCATTTGCAGAATCAACTATAAACTTTGTTGAATTTACATTAAGTTCTTTTGCAAGTTCGGGGTTTTTATCACACCATCCAGAACTTGGATTAGCAGCGACATGAATAATGAATTTTGGTTTTTCTTTTTCTATTAAGCCTTTAACTGAATTTTCTTTGGTTACATCTAGTTTTAATAAATCTGGAAAGAGTTTATTAGAATTATATGTACCTAGTACTTTGTAATTATCTAAATGCTTTTTTAAGAATACATAAATTTCTGCACCAACATAACTACTGGCACCAGTGATAAGAATTGTTTCATTTTCCATACAAACTTTTCCTTGCTAAATGTTTTTAATGATTGTTTAAACTCAATTTTTCAACCTAGTCAATATCTCTATTTGTTGTTGTTCGATTTCTCTCATATAACTTAGTAGTTTTGGTAACTGCTCATTCTCTAATTTCTTAAGAATTTTGAAGTTTGAATCTCCTCCGCCTCTTTTGTCTCCCATTTTATATCACTCCTTGTTTAATTAGGATTTTGTATAATTGTTTTTCTGTAATGCCTCTTGATTGCATCCACTCTTGTAATATTTCTTCAAAATCCATATTGACAGAACTTGTTTTGAAGTGGTATATAAATAGATGACAATTTGAGGGTTACTTCCACTATTCACTTTTTGAAGGATTTTCAAAAATTCAAAATTCCTCTCTATTTATATAGAACATATGCATCACAGAGAAAAGCAATAAAAACTATTTAATAGCCAATTTAGAGCAAAATCACTTTTTTGAAAAATCAAAAAA
>CAZKAC010000088.1:0-14745 GCA_964550725.1 uncultured archaeon | reverse complement strand
CTCATAAAGATTACGAAAGAAAATTTGGTTACAAACGAAGCTGAACAATTATAGGGATTTATAAAACCTAATTTTAAAAAACATATATTTTTATATGTGTTTACACATAACTATTATGTGATATTATGGTTAATTTAACATTGTCAATTCCTGCTGAAACAAAAAAAAGAATGGATAAACATAAACATATTAAATGGTCAAGTGCTATTAGAACAATTATTGAACGCAAGCTTAATGATTTTGAAGAAGCTGAAAGAATTGCAAAAAAAAGCAATTTAAAAATGAGTGATTTTGACGAGATAAGTAAAAAAATTGATATTGCCATGGCTAAACACGCAGAGGAATTGCTTCATGGATATAACAATTGATGCAAATATTTTGTTTGCTTGTTTAATAAAAGATTCTGATACAAGAAAGTTATTTTTTAGCCCAAATTTTGAGTTATATGCTCCTGTTTTTATGTTAACAGAGTTGCAAAAATATTTTCAACTAATTAAAAAGAAAAGTGGGCTTAGCGATTTAGATTTTTCAAATCTTGTTGCAAGGATACTTGTACAAGTTACAATTGTTAATGATACAGAATTAGCCCCATTTGTGGTAGCAGCATCATCACTAACTAGTGATAAAAAAGATTGGTTATATCTTGCTTGCGCTTTATACAAAAATACTGTAATTTGGAGTAATGATAAAGAATTCAAAAATCAAAAACGAGTAAAAATATTTACTACTGGTGAAATGTTAAAAGAAGCAGAACCCTTATAGGGATTTATAATTTTCTTTAAGAAAATTTGTAAGTTTCATTTTCAAATCTAAATCTATTATTTTGTGATGATTTATATTATAATGTTCCCCAAAATTTGGTTCGGAAAATACTTCTTCAAATAGTTTTAATGGTTTATTTATTCTCGCAAGAACGTGCCAATGAACATGTGGACTTTCGTTATCACGATAAGCATAATTTAGCATGCAATTCCAATTACACAATTTTGCTGAAAAAGTTTTCTTAAAAAGTTTTTCTATTATTTTTACTGCTTCAATGAAATCTTTCCATTCTTTTTTAGTTAAGTCTGAAAGAGATTCTTTGTGTTTTTTTAAAACAAGAACTGAATGTCCAATATATCCTTGGTCTAAAATAATTTTTGCGAACTAAGAGTCATTTTCATAAAAAAATTCTTTTTTATTCTGTGCATCGTTACAACTTATACAACCCATAAAAAAATTAAGTTAGATTCATTTAAAAATATAAATCCCTATAACATTCTATGCCAGTGATGAAGTAAATCCCTACTGAATCCTCTTTTTGAGGGTGGTGATGATTTAATCCAACTCTGAGGCAGTAATGTTTATTATAAAAAATTTAGATGGGTTTTTGTAAAAAGATTTATTATTATTTTTTATTTACTAATTTTATATTATTATTGGGTCTGCGAGTAATATTGTAAGGATTAATATCATAAGAGTAAGTACTACAAGTATCCACCCATGTGTTTTTATATGGTGTATTGGTAAATGATTAGTTTTATTCATAATTTATCTTTTTCCTCATTTTATTATATCTATTATATGTTTAGATGGTTTTAATTTAAATATGTTTGTTTATTAGTTTTTTGAAACTATTTTGATTTTGTGTTATAAACTAATGCGCGTATTTTTTGTTCAGTTTTTTCATCAAATGTTTCAAGTTTTTTTTGAGTAATTAATGGTTTTCCTTTTATTTTTTCTAATTCTTTTTCAATAAAATCAATTCTTATTTTTGTATCTTCTTTAAAATCAGAAATAGCTTTTAATTTTTTATTTTCTAAAGGGGTTAGGGTAAGGTTTGTTCTTTGTTTTAAATCAGCGTCTAGTTTTTCTCTTGCAAGAGAAGAAACAGCATTTTCTAGAGTTAATAATCTGGTATTAATTAAGTTCATTTTTTGAGATAATGCGTTAATTGAACCATTAATTAAATAATTTTCTTCTTTTTTTGTGGTTTCTTCAATAATTTCAATAGGGTGATTATTTGTTGTTTGTAATTGTTGTTGATTGATTACTGGATTAATAAATCCTTTTTGTTTTATTTTTTTTGGGATTAAAATTGAGATAAATATATTTGCCATTATTAATGTAACAATTAAAACAATTAAAAAAACAAATATCATACTTATCCCCTTATTACTATTATTAAATTCATTTTGTAAAAGTTTTTAAAGTCTACTTTGAATGTTTTTTTAAGTTTTGTTTTCTTGGGATTGATAAATTGTTAGATTTTTAGTGTTTTTTTTTATTAATTGTTGATTTTTTTGGTTAATTTATTCCAAAAAGAGTATTAAAATTGTTTTCTTGTTGATTTATTATTTTTTCAATAGGAATATTTTTTAGTTCTGCAATTTTTTTAGCTATTTTTAATACATCTTGGGGGAGTGTTTTTTTTCCTGAGAATAACATTGGGCTGTCTGTTTCAAATAATAGATTTTCTAAAGGAAATTCTTTGATTCTTTTTTGAATATCAACATTTTCTAAAATAATGATTCCTACTGAAATATAGTATCCTAAATTTTTAGCTTTATTCATAAGTTTTTGTGAATCTATAAATGAGTGCATTAGAACTTTTTGAACTCCTTCTTCTTCTAAAATTTTTAATGTTTGTGATTGGGCATATCTTGAATGGACTATGAGTGGTTTGTTATATTTTTTCCCCATTTGAATAAATTTTTTAAATATTTCTTTTTGTTTTTCTCTTTCATTATCGCTTTTAGCAAATTTATAATCCATTCCAATTTCTCCAATAGCTATTGCGTATTTTAAGTGGTTTTCAATAAATGAAAATGCTTTTTTTAATTCATCTTCAGAAAGTTCAAGTGCATTCAATGGATACAACCCGAGTGCAGGTTTAACGTTTGGAAATATTTTTGAAATTTTTAAGTTGTATTGGTTTGATTGGAATGAGGTTGAGTTAGAAATAATTTTTTCAACCCCTAGTTTTTTTGCATTAAGAATTGCTTTTTCAATTTCTTTATCTGGTAACATATAAATGTGGCAATGCGCATCAAAGATTTTATTAGATTCTTTTTTTCTAGAGGGGTTGTTTTTGTACATGATTTAATTAGTTCTAAAAACCTTTAAATACTAGTTCTCCTTTCTTTCTTTAGTTTGATAGGTTTTTTTTATGGATCTTTTTATTCAAATAGCTATTGTAGTTTGTGTAACAATATTTTTGGCGTTTGTTGCAAGGTTGTTGAAGCAACCATTAATAATTTCATATATTCTTTCAGGGATAATTGTTGGCCCCTATTTTTTTAATTTAATCGGATCATTTGAGCTTTTAGAAATTTTTTCACAAATGGGGATTGCGTTATTGTTATTTGTTGTTGGTTTAGGTTTGAGTCCTAAGGTTATAAAAGAAGTGGGTAAAGTTTCATTAATTACTGGAATTGGACAGGTTTTATTTACTTCAATATTTGGTTTTTTTATTGGTTTTGCGTTGGGTTTTGATTTTATTTCTTCAGCATATGTTGCTGTTGCATTAACTTTTAGTAGTACAATTATTATAATGAAGTTACTTTCTGATAGGGGAGATACTGAAACATTATATGGTAAAATTGCTATTGGTTTTTTAATAGTTCAAGATTTAGTCGTAATGCTTTTGTTAGTAGTCATTTCAGCAATTCCTTCTGGGGGAGACATTGGTTCAATACTTTTATTTACAATAATAAAAGGAATTTTTTTGATCACTATTGTTTTGTTAGTTGGGTTTAAAATTATTCCTACTGTAATGGATTTTGTTTCACAATCTCAAGAATTGTTGTTATTATTTTCTTTAGGGTGGTGTTTTATTTTAGCGGCAATATTTCAAGAGTTTGGGTTTGCTATGGAAATTGGTGCTTTATTAGCGGGTTTTACTCTTGCAGTATCTCCTTATCGTTTTGAGGTTAGTTCGAAACTTAGAGTGTTGAGGGATTTCTTTTTGGTTTTATTTTTCATAATGCTTGGGTCACAATTAATGTTTGGGAATATATTAAATTTTATTATTCCTATAATTGTTTTTTCATTATTTATTTTAATTGGTAATCCATTAATTGTTATTATTTTAATGGGTTTGATGGGGTATACAAAAAGAAATGGTTTTATGGCTGGATTAACAGTTGCACAGATAAGTGAATTTTCAATAATTTTGATTGTTTTGGGGATTAGAGTTGGGCATTTGAATGAGGATTTGTTATTATTAATTACTGCAGTTGGTTTGATTACTATTGCGGGTTCAAGTTATATGATATTGTATTCTGAAAAGATTTATCCTTTTGTTGAAAAATTTTTGAGTATTTTTGAGATGGGACGAAAAAAATTTGTGGGACAAGAAAATAAATCTGAAAATTTTGATGCCATTTTATTTGGGTGTAACAGGTTAGGATTAGATATTCTTCGTGCTTTAGAAAAAACAAAATCAAGATTCTTTGTTGTGGAGTATGATCCTCAGAAGATAAAAAATTTTGAAAAAAAAGGAATTAGAGTGGTTTATGGGGATACTAATGATGCTGAATTTTTGAATGAATTACCTTTAGATAAAACAAAAATGGTGATTTCAACTATTCCTGAATTTGAAATTAATTTATTATTATTATCTAAATTAAGTAAATTGAAAAAAGAAGTTATAACTATTGTAGTTTCATATCATGCTGATGAAGCAATAAAACTTTATGCTGCTGGTGCAACATATGTAATAATTCCTCATTTTTTAGGAGGTCATATTACTGCTACTATGATTGAAGCACATGGAATGGATATGGATAAATTTTTAAGAGAAAAATTGAATCATATAAAATATTTAGAAAGAAGAAAGAAAATTGCGCCTGAACATTTTGTTCATTAAAAAACTCATTAAAATATCTTTGTGTAAGTTTTTTGAAAAATAATTTAATTTAAATTATTTGATTAATTAATTTTTATGAGTTGGTTTGGTTTAATTTATTTAAATAATAATTAATGAAGACAACTGTCGATTTTTTAAATAGTTATAAAAATGATATTATTTTTTTTTATTTTATGCTAAAATTTATTATTTTAAAAGATTTGGGAAATTGGTTAAAAAACAGAATTTTTAAAGATTGGTTTTTTCTTACGGGGTTAATTTTTTTATTTTGTTTTATTTTTTTATTTTATGGAAATTTGGGGCCTGGTTTTTCAGAAAATAATGAGTTGAATAATTTTCAAAATGGTTTTGGTTTTTTAAATATTTTTTTTGGAAGTAAATCCGGAGGGATTGCTGGTGATGGTTTTAATTCGGATTTATATTCAGTTTATTTTTGTCCTCAAGATAATTGTTCAATAAATTTAATAAATCAAATAAATAGAGCAGTATCAACAATAGATGTTGCTATTTATTCTTTTACACATTCTGAAATATCTAGGGCATTAATTAGTGCTAAGAATAGGGGAGTTGTTGTGAGAGTTATTTTTGATTCAGGTCAAACTAATAGTGAATATAGTGAATATGCCAAACTTGATGAATATGGTTTTGATGTAAAGAAAAAATCTGGTGATGGTTATATGCATAATAAATTTATGGTGATTGATTCAAAAATAGTTATTACTGGTTCGTTTAATTATTCAATGAATGCAGATACTAAAAACAATGAAAATATAATTGTGTTGGGTGATGAATTTTTAGCAAGCAAATATGTTTTTGAGTTTAATAGACTTTGGAAAGAGTGTGATTGATTGAGTTTAAATAATTTAAAGATTTCTAAAGAGATTTATCCAGTAAAGGAAGATTCGTTTCTTCTAAAAGATTCAATTTTACTAGAAAAATTAATTGGAAAAAAGTGTCTTGATTTGGGTTCTGGTTCTGGAATACAAGCATATGCGATGTTTTCTGCTGGTGCTAATGAGGTTATATCTGTGGATATTAATCCATATGTTATTAATTTACTTAAAAAAACAAAATCACAAATTGTTGGACAATCGATGAACAATCCTTCTGATTTAAAAAAAACAAATATTTTTTATAATTTAAAATTTTTTGATTTTTCTAAGAAAAAATGGAAATTAATTGTGAGTGATTTATTCTCAAATTTAAATGGAGAGAAGTTTGATTTTATTGCTTTTAATCCTCCTTATGTTCCTACTGATGAAATAAAATGGGTTGATTTGGATGGGGGGAAAAAAGGACGAGAAGTAATTGATTGTTTTATTGAACAATTTCCAAAATATCTTTCATCTAATGGAGTTGTTTTGCTTTTAGTATCTTCTTTAAATTCACTTGATGAAGTAGTTTCTTTAATTTCTTCTAAAGGATTTAATGTTTCTATTATTTCTGAAAAAAAGCTTTTTTTTGAAATACTTTATATCTTAAGAATAATTCGGAGTTAATTTTGTTTGGTTGTTTTTGTTTGGTTGTTTTTGTTTAAATTAAGTTTAATATTTTAATAGTTGTTTAAGAATATTTTTAAAATGAATTTTTTTTATTAATTGCATATAAACAGATTTTAAAAACATTGTTTATCTAATTAAGTTATGCCTACTAATGTTAGTATTGAATTTGCGAATGCTCAAAAAAAATATGATATTGCTCAAACACCTGAGCAAAAGCTTACTGCTTTGCTTGAAATGAAATCAACCGCTCCTCACCATAAGGGGTGTGAAACGCTTAGAGCTGAGATAAATAGAAAAATTGCTGCTTTGAAGAGTAATGTGGAGCGACAAAAAACTCAGCAATCTAAAAGAGGCGCTTCTCAAAATGTGTATGTTAAAAAGGATGGGGTTGGGCAAATTGCAATAGTTGGTCCACCTAATAGTGGTAAGAGTTGGTTATTGAATAAACTTGTTGGGATGAAAGTTGTTGAAGAAGCGATTTATCCATTTTCTACTATAAAACCTGAACCTGGGATGATGGATTATTGTGGGGGTAAAATACAATTAGTTGAAATCCCTGCTATTGTTGAAGGATCTTCTGAAGGTAAAGCTCAAGGTAAAGAACTTTTGGCTATGATTAGAAATGCAGATGCTATTTTAATTGTGGCTTCAAAAAATGATGAAAACATAATTATTAATGAATTATTAAATTCGCATATTATTTTGAATAAAGAAAAACCTAGAATAATTGTAAAGCATTCTGAATTTTGTGGGATTCAAATTTCTGGAAAACATTATATTCAATTTCCAATTGAACAATTAGAAGGATATCTAAAAAGTATTGGTTTTGCTAATTCAAACATAATTGTTTCTGGTCCAATAAATAATTTAACTGAGGTTTCTCAAGTTCTTGATGAAAGAACGATTTATAAAAAAGCGATTATTATTGATACTCGAAATATTACTGATCATCAATTACTTGATCTTAAAGATAAAATATTTTTGATGTTGAATAAGATTTTAATTTATACTAAAAAACCTGGGCGTGAAGCTGAAATGAATGAACCACTTGCATTACCAAAAGATTCAAGTATTAATGATTTGGCAATGCATTTACATAAAGACTTTGCTAAAAAAATTAAATTTGCAAAAGTTTGGGGTTCAACAAAGTTTCCTGGACAAAGAGTCGGTCCTGAATATATTCTTCAAAATAAAGATATTATTGAAATTTCAATTTAATATTTTTTTTAAATTTTTTATTCTTTTAATTAATCTGCAGTACCTTTAACTTTTTCAATATCTTTTTTATCCCGTAAAACATATAAATATCCAGCAATTATAAGGATTGTTACTCCTATAACTGCTAACATTAAATAATTTGTTCGTTCAATGTTTATATCAAAAACTTCTTCAAAATAATGTGTTTCTAATTTATCAACATAAGCATAACTTAAAAAAATTTTTTGGTTTCCCAAAGCTTCAGGGGGAGGGCTGGTTTTGAATCTTTGTGAAATAGAATTATTGTCTTTTAATGTTTCTATAAATAAAGGAGGGGTTTTTATTATATAATTTTTTGGGGTGATAATTTCTGCAGCCAATCCTTTAATTTCATTTCCTGAATAGTTTGTTACAGTAAAATCAATAATTAATTGTTCTTCATTTGCAGTATTAATTTTTTTAGAAATAGTTTTGATTAAAACATTGCTTTTTTTTGCATTAATAAAAGTTACTGATGCATTTTGTAAATTGTCTTCAATTCCATAGTAAACAAATATTTTTGGTTGTGTTTCTTCAAGTGATTTTAATTTAAGTTTTATAAAAATTTCTTTTGAACCCTTGCTTCTAATATTCCCAGTTTTTTCAAGCAACACTGTTTTTTCTTCAAAATTTTCAACAAGTCTTATTCCTTTTGTTCCTTCGATTTTTAAATTAACATTTTCTAGTTCATAATCATAATCATTAAGTATTTTTATTTTTAATAATCCAATTTCATTTTCATAAAAATTTTGTTTGTCTACTGTTGTACTTACAAGAATTTGTCCACTTACTATTGGAAAAATAATTAGTATTAAAATTATGAAAAGAATAATTCTAAATTTAAAAAATTTAATATTCTGGTTCATACATTATTTCCTCATTTTCTTTTTTCTTTTTCAAAAAATTTTCATATACAAATAATCCTATTGCAACTATTATTAATATAATTATAATATTAATTACTAATCCTTCAGGAATCTCATTTTCTTCTGTTTTTACTCCTTCTTTTAAAATTTCAATAACATTTTTTTTAGCATTTTTTCCAGAGTTTATTGCGGTTTCATATCTGGCTGAATCATATCTACTTTTAGCTTGTGTCCAATTAAGTCTTAATGCTTCCACATCATCTTGTTTTATCCAAATCATAACATTTTCTTCAGATAAGATATTTTCTGCAGCTTCTTCTAATGTTTTAAATCGCGAATTTATTTTTAGTATGTCTTCATCAGTTGAATATAAAATCCACCATGCTTCGTTTCTTAAAATTCTTGTGTTTAGCGTAGCAACATAAGTGTCTGTTCTTGTTGTTAAAGAAAATATTTCTTGCATATTTTGATTAATTGAATCAATTTCATTAAAGAATGAACTTAATTTTGCGGTTTGTGTTGGTAAATTAAGATTTTGATTCATCGCGTTTCTATTTTGTAAAGTTATTGAATCTGCTAAACCTATTCCTTGTTTTAAAGAATTTAATGACAAATTCAATGAATCATATGTAGTTTTATAATCAGTAATTGTTTTAAAAAAATTATTATTTAATTTTTCATAATCACTTATATTATTCGCGTCTGGTGATGAAAGCATTTTGTTCTCAAAATCAATTGAATCATTTATAATACTTGCAACATTTTGAGAGTTTGTAATCATTTCTTGTAAATCTTCTTCAACATCTTCTGCTAAGTTTGCAAGTTCTTTTGTTTCATCATCTTTTAAAAGTTCAGTTCTAACACTAATTACTTTTGATATCATTTCGGAAAAAGAATTTGATAAATCATAAAAATAATTTCTGTTACTTATTGAAAAATGCCAATTAAGTGAATTTTGTGTTTTGTACTGTTGTGTTTGTCTTAAAATAATTCCAGCATCAATCAATCTTCTTGTTTCAATATCACCCGTTGCAATAAGTTTTGTATCATTATTTATTGGGATATAAGCATTTACAGTATTTCCTGAAACAGCCGCAACAACCCAGTATTCTTGATTTTTATAAGTAATAGGTACTGAAGGGAGTATTTCAGCATTTTCTTTAGGCATTAAAAAATTATTTGTACTAGTAACATAACTTGTTGCTTCTTGAGGAGACATTGCAATAACTAGTCCTATTATAAAAATAATTACTAAAACTAAAAAACATTTTTTCAATCAAATCACTTAAAAACAAACAACTTTCTTGCTATTAAAACTTGCGCATACTCGATTATTTTAATTTTTGGGGTTTTTTATTTTTATTATGTTTATTTTATTTAAAAAGTCTTAATGTTTTTTTTATAACTCAATTTTTATTTCTTTTCCAAATTCAAGTGTTTCTATATTATGCATTGCTTTAATTTCTTTCTCTACATTTTTTAGTGATTTTGGAGCAATCGCTTTTTTTACAGTATCTTTCATTGTTTTTTTACCTTCTTTTTTAGCTTTCCAAACAGCTGAATTAAAATTAATTAAATCTTCTCCATTAATTTCAGAAGAATAATTTTTCTTTTCAGGAAATTTTTGTTGATGAACATTTTTTTGAAATAATTCTTGATAAATGTATTGAGTCATTGCTGGGTTGATTGGGGCGAGTAATTCTAAAATAATTTTTATTGAGTCTCTTAAGGTTTTTATTGCACCTGCTTTTTGGGCATCAGTAAATTTAAAATTTTCATCATTATTGTAAGCTCTTCTTTTTACGGTTTCTAAATAATGTGATGCAAAATCATCTCTGATAAAATTAATTATTTTTACTGAAGGGTTATGAAAATCATATATTTCAAATCTATCTCTACTCATTCCAACAATTTCGTTTAATTCAGAAAGAATCCATTTATCAATTTCCATTAATTCAACATGCACTTTTTCGCCAGCGCTAGATGAGGTATCATCTTCACTTTGCTCGATGGAGTTATCATATTCAAACATAGAAATAAATTTACTAACATTCCATAATTTTTCCAAAACTTTTCCAGCATTCTCAATTCTTTCAAAGGAACACCTAAAATCAGTTTTGTCTAAATTTCCTTCAATTGCACACCATAATCTAAATGGTTCTGCTCCAAACTTTTCCATTACTTTGTGTGGATCAATTCCATTGCCTTTACTTTTTGCCATTTTGTAACCTTTCTCATCAACAATGTGGTGGTGTATCCATACATCTTTAAACATAGTTTTTCCAGTTAGTAAAAAATCTTTTAATAAAGTATAATATAACCAAGTTCTAACAATTTCCTTTCCTTGTGGACGGAGACTACATTGACTATTTTTTGAAAAAAATTCTGGTTTTCTTTCATAACCTAAAATATATAATGGGGTTATACTTGAATCAAACCATGTGTCAAAAACTCTTTCTTCACCTCTGAAATTTTCACAACCACATTTAGCACATTTTCCTTCATATTTGTCTTTCCAAGGTTGAACATATTTTCCTTTTTGAGGCAATACTGGTTCATTACAATCTTCACAATACCACATTGGAACTTCAGTAGCATAATATCTTCTTCTTGTGATTGGCCAATCAATTGAAACTGAATCAATCCAATCTAATAAAATTTTTTTTGATTTTGAAGAATATACATTTATTTCATTAGCAATTCTTTTCATTTCATCTTTGAATTCTAATTGTTTTAAATAAAGTTCAGGCATTTCAATAAATTCAATTGCTGCTCCACTTCTTTCACTTACAGGGGTTCTATGTTTTTGTGTTGGAATTATTTCTTTTAATAATCTTTGTTTTTCCATTTCTTCAATTATTTTTTTTCTTCCTTCAATAATATTTAATCCTTCTAAAAATTCTGCATTTTCATTTAATATTCCATTTTTATTTATTGCTACTCTTCCATCAATTCCTTGTTCAATAAAAAATCTAATGTCAGTTAAATCTCCATAAGAACACATCATCATTATGCCTGTGCCTTTATCAATCTCAGCACTTGGATGAGCTTTAACAGGAATTTCTTTATTAAAAATTGGAGTTATCAATGTTTTTCCTTCTAAATGTTTGTATCTATCATCCTTTGGATTATAAATAACCATTCCACAAGTGCAAATTAATTCTGGCCTTGTTGTTCCAATTATTACTTCTTCTCCACTTTCTTTTTCTTTAAAAACAATATTATAAAAATTTCCAGGTCTATCTTCATAAATAATTTCTGAATCAGAAACAGTTGTTTGTAATTTAGGGTCCCAATTAACTACTTTTGCGTCTTCATAAATTAATCCTTTGTTCCACAAATCAATAAATGTTGCTTGGGTAACTGCGCGATAACTTGGACTATCAGTTTGATAAATATCTCCAATATTTTCTCCATGTGTCCAAGAACTAAACCTTATGCCTGATTGAAAAAAAGAATCTAGACTTTCAGAAGTAGTTTCATCTAATAATTTTCTACAATATTTAATTGCTTCTTCTCTTGTAATTTTTGTAAATTCAATTTTATATTTTTTTTCAGCACTTAATTCAATTGGTAAACCATTTTGATCTAGTCCAAGAGGGAACAAAACATTGTATCCAGTCATTCTTTTAAATCTTGCAATAAAATCCATTATTACATAAGTGCTTGCATGTCCAATATGTACTGGTGAATTAATGTATGGTGGGGGAGTATCAATAGAATAAACTGGTTTTTTTGAATCTTCTTTAAAATTATAAAAATCTTGTTCTTTCATTTCTTTAAAAATTTCAAGAGCCATTTCTTTAGTAAATCTCTTCACATCTATTTTACCCATAAAACCAACTTTTTTTTTAGATTTATTAAAGAAATAAATGAGTGTAATAAATTTAAAGCCTTGCAATGTTTTGTTTTGCCGGGATTAAGTGAACTACACCGATGTTTCATTAAACAAAGATATTTCTAAATAATTTTATCCTGTGTACTTGAATTGACGAATTTTTGTATACTTTTTTATTTAAATTTTCAGGGATTAATATAGCAAAGTTAATAAATAAGTTAAACTAAGTTTATATTATTAAAAATTAGTTGGAGGTGAAAAAATGGTTAATGCGTTGGTTGTGCTTGATAAGGATACTAACAGAGTACTTAATGTGGTCAAAGCAAAGTATGATTTGAAAACAAAAGGCGAAGCAATCAAAGTTCTTGCTGAAAAATATATCGTTACTGAAGATCCCCAGTTAAGGCCTGAATATGTTGCTAAGCTAAAGAAAATTATGAAACAGAAGTCAATCCATATTGGAAACATTGAAGATTTTAGGAAGCGGTATGAATGACTTATGTTATTGGTGTCAAACCTCGTGCTGACAAAAATTTTCTAAATTACGCAAGAAAAATGTTGCTGTTTATGTTCGCGTAATAAATAAACTCAATAAAATTGTAGATAATCCCTCATCCTACAAAAATCTAAGCGGTTCGCTAAAAGGAATCAAAAGAGTTCACATCGAAAAAAGCTTTGTTTTTCTGTTCAAAGTAATTAAATTAAAAAAAACTGTTGAAGTCATTGACTTTGACCACCCTGACAAAATTTACAAATAGTTTTTGGGATTAGAAAAAAGGGCTGCCAACGGCGCCCATTTTTGTTGCCTGTTTTTGTAAAACATGCATGGGGTTACGGGGAATCGGACCCCGATCTGTTCCTCTCTGCCCTTTCTTTTTTACGAAAAAGAAAGTGTAAGTTGCCCAAAGAAAAAAACTGGTTTTCCTTTGGAAAACAAAGTGCATTAGCTTTAGCTAATGCGCTACATCTCCGCCGAATGTTTTCGGCGCTGGAGGGAACCGTGATACCACTACACTATAACCCCACGAACGACTTCATGGTACTCGTAACATCTTCGCTTCGCTCGATGCTACTGGATAGATTAATTTCAATCAAAAAAAGTTTATATTGCTATCATTGAGCTTTTTTTTAGTTTAAAATTTTTCTCGCGATAATTGTTCTTATTTTTTGTTTTATTTTTGAAATTGTAACTGGATCAAATGTTCCTAAAGGAACTGTTGCTTCAATTTCTTCAATTATTCGTAAATTATTTCTTAATTCTTTTATAGAAAAATTAGTTATTGCTGATAAATCAAAATTATTTCTTCTTCTTTTTCCATTTCCATTTATTTTTTCATTAATAACATAAACTCCCTGTGATGGTTCAAGAATAAGTTTTTCTGTTTTTAATTGTTTCAAAGCAGCATGTGCTGTTGGGCGTGTTGTGTTTGTTATTTGTGTCAAAGTTTTAATGCTTATTGTTTTATAACCCATTCCTGAAAAGAAATCCATGATTCCTAAAAACTTTTCTGACATTTGTCTTGTTCTTGTTGTATGTCCTGACCCTCGTCCTCTTCTTGTCCTATTTTGCATCACATAATTTTCTTTAAATCCTAATTGTTTTGCAATTTCAGCATTTGATAATTTTCCACTGGTTTTTATATCAAATTGATTAATTGCATTAACTCTTGCATTTTTTCTTTCACTAGCAAAACTTGTTTTGTATTGGGGCAAAATTCTTTGCAATTGTTTTGTCGTAACACCTAACTGTTTTGCTGTTTCTGCAAAAGAAAGATTTGGTCTTGTTTCTAAAAGTTTTCTTAAATTTTGCACAACATTTTTTCTTTCAGGACTTGTTGCAACAACCTTTCCTTTTCCTTCTCTCACTCCAATATTTATTTTTTTGATTTGAGATTTGCTCACACTTGTTTTTTTTGAAATTTGTTCAAAATTAATTCTTTCAGGTGGGGGCAACTTTCTGTTTGTTCTTAATAAAAATTCAATTTCAGCCTTTTTTTTAGGAGTTAATGCAAGTCTCTTATTTTTTTCCATTTCTCTAATTAATTTTTTTGCTTCAAAAATTGTTAACCTTTCAGTTTTTCCAAATAATTGTTTTGCTCTATCCTTAACCCCTCTTTCTCCAGCAACCCTTCCCCTTCTCTCGAGAAGTTTTCTTACTTGTGAAACATTCATCGGCATACATATTTTTTGTTTTTAAAGAATTTAATAATATCTATTTGAGTTTATTTATGTCTTATCCCGATATAAGTTCCCTTCTAAAAATTTAATCGCACCCTCTGTAATTGGTGATCACATGAGGGTGCTAAATAAGCGTAAGGTACGATGGATTATAAAACAAATGAGTAAACAAGAGTTGAGTGTTTGGCAAATAGCCAAACAACAAAACATAACTCCTCGTTGGGCGAGGAAGTTATATGAAAAATATTTGGAAACTGGAGAATATCCTTTTCCAAA
>CAZKAC010000087.1:0-8788 GCA_964550725.1 uncultured archaeon | reverse complement strand
ATAGTGGTTATTTTTTGTTTGGTTGGTTATTATTATGGATGTGTATAAACGCGAACTTGTAGGGATTGTTATTTTTGATGGTGAAAAATTTCTTTTATTACACCGCGTTTTACATTGGAGTGGTTGGGAATTTCCTAAAGGTGGAATAAATAGTAGTGAAACACATGAAGAAACAATAAGAAGGGAACTATTTGAAGAAACAGGAATAAATAATTATGAACTTATTTCAAAGATTGATGAGGCTATTTTTTTTGATTCAATCAGAAAATCAAATTCGCGTGTAACAAATTATCTTGTTCGTGCACCTAATACTTCAAAAATAACTTTTTCAAACCAAGAAACTTTTGATGATGGTGAAAAACTTATAGAACATGATAAATATAAATGGTTTTTTCCAAAAGAAGCTGTTGAAAATGTACTTCATAGTAATCAAAAAGAAACATTAAGAAAAGCAATTAAATTTTTGGGGTTGAATGAAAATGTCTGATGAAAATAAAGGAAAATATTCTGAACCTTGTTCTCTTTGTGGGAAAGGTCCGAGTGATAAAAAGTGGATGGGGCAGTACTGGCATATTAAATGTGCGAGGAAAGCAAAGAAGGCAGCAAAGGGGATGATGTGATGGAAAAATCTCAAATCATAAATGTAATGAAAAAATATAAACAGGCATGGGAAACTCAAGACTCTGATTTAATTCTTGATTGTTTTACTAAAAAAGGAATTTATCAGGAAAGTCCTCTGTCAAAACCTTACTGTGGTTACAATCAAATAAAGAAGTTTTGGGAAAAAGAAGTCCTTGGGAATACTAAAAATATTAAATTTAAATTAGGTAAGTGCTATGTATCTTGCGATGGAAAAGTTGGGTTTGCAGAGTGGGAATGTGAAAATAGTTATAAATCTGTTAAAAAAAATAAATGGGAAAAAGGTAGGATGGTTGGAATAATGATTCTCAAAATGAAAGGGGGAAAAATTACTTATTTGAACGAGTATTGGAATACAAAACGGTTTTAATTAATTCAGCTTTTTTTCAATTTCTTTTTTTAATAGTTCTGATGCATACTTTCCATCTATGTCTTTAAGTGATTTCATAACATCTCCCATTAATGGCCCAACCGCACCTAATTTTTTCTGACTAACTAAGTCAGCATTTTTATTTACAATTTCACTCACTATTTTTTCAGCTTCATTTTTATCAATTGTTTTTGTCGAATCAATTATATCATCAAGTGCTGTATTATTACTCATTTTTTCAATTGCTGACTTCAAATTATTTTTACTTATTTTTCCTTTACTTTCAAGAATTAATAATTCTTCAATGTCTTCTAAAGGGATTGAATCAACATTTATTCCTTTTCGTTTTAATTCTGGTAAATCATTTAGTAATAAGTTTGCAGCAACTTTTGGATTGGCTTTTTTTTCAATAAGTGATTCAAAAAATCTTGCATAATTATTTAATTTCATTCCGTTTATAAAATTTTCATTCAAACCAATTTTTTTATATTTTTTTTCTCTACTAGATACATTTAATGGGAGAGTTTTTTTAATTTCTTTAATCATTTTTTCATTAATTTCTTGTTCTAATAAGTCTGTTTCAGGGTACATTCTAGCTCCTCCTGCTAGTGGTCTTTGATAGATTGAAGATCCATCTTCTAATGCTCCTCTGGTTTCTCCAGGTATTTGTTCAAAAGCAATCAATATTCTTTTTTTTATTGATTTAAACGCATTTTCTGCAGAAATTTTATTCGCAACAATTAATATGAATGAATCATCTTCGATACAATTTAGAGTAGTTAATATTTTTTCAATTTCATTTTCAGAAATTCCATAGTTTGGCAGTTCATCATAATGTAAGATTCCTGTTACTCCTGTTGCTTTTGCATAATAGCTCAATTCAGTTCCAAATCGTTTATCACCAATTTTTGTTCCTAGTATGCCTTTCATTCCATTTAATCTTATACCAAAAACATTTTTTCCTTTTATGAATTTACAATTAGTTTCTAAAAAAATATTTGTGAGATCAGTTATTTCTCCAAAAAAATCAGAAGGTATTTTTCCATTCTGTTTTTCATCATTAAGTGTTTTCATTATATTTATTAAATCAAGTTGTCGCTTGACTTCTTTTTCAATTATGGTGCCAATTAATTCTAGTTCTTGACAACCCTTAATTTCGCACCTAGTTCCTTTAGTTATTGAAACATTAACATCTTGTCTTATTGTTCCTTTTCCTCGCATAGATTTACAAGTAATTCTAATTAATTCACCTATTTTTTTTGCAGTCTCAACCGCTTCTTTTGGTGTTGTAATGTCTGGTTCAGTTGCTATTTCAATTAAAGGTATTCCTAGTCTATCTAAACAATAATATGCATTTCCATTTTCTTTTTTTAATGGTCTTGCTGAATCTTCTTCAAGTGCAATAGTTGAAATTCTAATTTTTTTATTTTCTATGTTTATTTCACCGCCTATTGAAAGAAGCATTGTTCTTTGAAATGCAGATGTGTTTGAACCATCAATAATATTTTTTCGCATAACGCTTAATCTATTAATTAGATTACTTTTACATAAAAGGGCCACTTCTATGGCTGTGTTTAATGAATTAAGATTTAATTGTTGTGGGGGTTCTTCATCTAACTCAACTAATGAAATATTATTTTTATCTCCTGAGTAATAAAAAGTTTCGTTTCTTTTAAATGCATCTAGTGCAGCTTTATCATATTCTCCTAATTCTGAAGCTACTGGTCTTAATTTTCTTTGAATACAAAAATTATTTTCTTCAGAAAGAGTACTTTGAGTTCGCATAAATAATTTTGTAGTATTTAATTGTTGGTGAATTTCCAAACCAGCTTTCAAACCTAGTTTTGAATAATCAATATTCATAGTTAATAAAAAGATGAAAAAGATTAAAAATAGAAATTGAGTTTGAAAAAATACTTATTTAAATTTTAAAATAGATTATTTTTATAAATATGATTTTTTGTATGAAGATTTATCATTTAACAATAACCATATATTCCACAAACACTGCCTGAGCTATAATAAAATCCAAAACCATCGTTGTTTCTATATGCTCCTATTGTTTGGTAATTTCTAGGTATTGGTGTTGAATATGTTTGGTATGTGTTATATGTTTGGTATGTATTATATATTGGATAATTGTGTGTTGTTCCGTAATAGTATGGGTATGTTGTATGTGTTGTATATGTTGTATATGCTGATGGGTAATAATAAGTAGTTTGATATTTTGGAGTATATGTGTAAGTAGTATATGTTTGTGCTACTGGTGCCGGGTAATATACAGTGGGTTGATAATTGTTCGTATAATAATATCTATTAAATCCTTGGTATGCGAAAACTCCACCAAGCATTAAAACTAATAGTATTAAAATGTATGATATTTTTACGTTCATAAATAATATCTGTATTAGAAGTATATAAACCTTTCCCTAATTAACTAGAATGAGTTAACTATTGTTTTTTGGGGTATTTTCATTAATTTTAATTATAGTTTGAATCCCAATTATTGAATGTATCTATTCTACTATATTTTGTAATTTCTCCTCGTAAGTTTTCTGGAAGCATATTTTCAACATCACATTTTTTATAATTCGCCAGTAACCAAGAAAGTTTTATGTAAGCAGTTTCGGGCAGCATATCTTCACAATAAATAACTCCTTGTCCTAAAACTTTTCTTAAATTAGTATATACTGTTGAATGAACTCTTCCATGTAAGCATTGTGATGTCATCCCAACAACACATCCTGATTTTACAAGTTTTCCAATTTCTTTAATAAAAGAATCATCTTTTTCAAGAGGTGTGTGCCCTAAACCAGTTCCTTCAATAATTAACCCTTTGTATTTTTGTTTTCTATAAAATTCTAAAATTTTTTTTGAAATTCCTGGATGCATTTTTAATAATCCTGTTTTTTTCTCAAAATTATTCCTCATCTTAAATTTTTTTTGTTTTAAAAAATCATTTTTATTTTTTATCCAATCAATTTGTTTTGTATTATAATTAACTAATGCAATTGGAGTATCATTAATTGCTTTGAAAGCATCTCTTCTTGATGTGTGCATTTTTCTAACTTTTGTGCCTGGTAAAATAGCACAATAATCATCATTCATTGAATTATGCATACATACAGCAACTCCTGCAAAATTAGTTTTTGTAATAAAAGTTGCTGCACAAATTAAATTCATTGCAGCATCGCTACTTCCTCTATCTGAACTTCTTTGTGAACCTACTAGTATTATTGGAATTGGACAATTTTCCATAACAAAACTGAGTGCGGCTGAACTATATCCTAGTGTGTCTGTTCCATGACCAATAATTATTCCTTTTACTCCTTTTTTTATTTCTTTTTCAATTGCTTTGCCCATCGCTTCATAATCTATAAATGACATATCTTCAGACATCATATTTCTTACAAAAACCGAATTTAGATTAGCAATTTTTAGTAATTCTGGAAAAAGAGTAATTAAATCATTTATCTCAAAAGAAGCAATTACTCCTCCTTTAGAATAATTAACTCTTGAAGCAATAGTTCCACCTGTGTGTAATATAGAAATTGTTTCCAATTTAGGATTTTTTTCAATAAGTATATTGGCTGGTTTTCCAACACCTTTTGATTTTCCAAAGATTTTTAAATTTTTTATTTTTTTAAAATCAAAACCAGCATTATATCCCGAATCAAGTTTTAGCATTAAAATATTGTCTCGTGAAGGGATTACTGTACCTTCAATAAATTTATTTCCAAATTCAAAACCAATAATAGTTCCGTTTTCAAAATTATTTTTTTTCATAAAATCTTTTAGAGTCATAATTCTCACATTATTTATATAAAATTAAATTAACAAATACTTTTTATTAGCTACTTTCGACATAATTGTCACAATCCCCATTATAACTATTTGTTATGCAATAAACCGCATCTTTTGTGAATAATTCATATTTTATGTTAGGGTATGATTTATTCCATGCATTTAGACATTCATAAGCAGTATTGCAACCAATACAATAATGTAATTTTTTAAATTGATTAGAATCAATTATGCTTATTGTTTGAGTATTTTCAATATTTCTATCAATATTGCAGTAAAATGCTTCACTATTTATATCAACTTCAATTTTTTTTGTATCTTGTCCAGCATTATTTCCTTCAAAATTAAATTCAATTAAATATTTTCCAATAGTTTTAAAATCAAAATCCCATAAAAAATTATATTTATTTTTAGGGTCTAAATAATCAATTTCTTTTATTTCTGATTCAAATTCTGTATCTACCCACTCACGATCTACATATTTATATATTTTAGTATACAATTTTCCAAATGTAAGTTTTTGATTACCTACATTTTCAACATTAATAGTTATTGCAGTTTGATTTTCTTGTTGTTCAATTATTTTAACAGTGTTTATTTTTGCTTGTGCGGGAAGATTAACAAAATAAAATCTACATACTGGTAAACCATTATAACGAATACATCTTACGCTTAATTCTGAAGAAATACTTTTTTTGAAATGGATTCTATCATAATCCCATTCAATTCCTTTACTACATATTTCACCCCTGGGGCAACACATAGATTCAGAAGTACACTCTAAGGCGATGGACATAGCAGCGGTATTAAAAAAATCTTTAACAACAATAGTATCTTTTGGCACAACTATATTTCCAATATAATAATATTTGCCTAAAAATTCATTTGAATTTGCAATATCTAGTCCTCGTTGGAGCTCTTTTAGAAAAATTTCAGGAGGAAAAAGATTTAGATAAATTTGATAACCTAAAGCAAATATTGCTAGTGCTATAATAGCATAAATTAAAATTTTAAATGGTTCTTCCATTATTTTTTCACCTTGTGTGCAGTCTGCATAGCGAGAATTTTAAAAATTCCTCCAAGTGAAAGAGCTAATGCAAAAATCATTATTAAACTTAACCAATCTTCTTGATAAAAAAATATGGATTTTGCTTCATGAAAAAATAATTCAAAATTAAAAATTAATATGGCAGCAATAATTATAGCAATAATGATAATCATTTGTCTTATATATTTCATAATAATAACAATATACTTTGTTTTACTTAAATCTTATTATTTGTTGTTTTAAAAATAATTTTATTATTTGTTATTTTAAAAATATTTTTTTATTTTATTTGTTAGTATAATTTCCTTCTAGTTCAACTCTTTTTTGAATTTTGAACATTTTAAGAAGTTCATCAGTATTAGTTGCTTGTTCTGCATTTTTATCTAATCTTATATTAATCATCCTTGGAAATCGCAAAGCTAATCCTTTTTTGTTTTCCATACAACAAACATGTAATGGACTTTTTGTAATCTCATCAGCTCTTGTTTCAATAACATATTTTGGTTCAACCCAAAAATCAGGTTTAATTTTTGATTTAACTCGCAGTGGGGCCGTTTTTAATTTATTTTTTGAAAGCATTTTTTCAAGCTCTGTAAGATTTGCTTCACTCATCCCAGTTCCTATTTTTGCGATACTTTCAAAGGTATCATTATTTTTATTATAAATAGCTACAAGTAATGCACCTAAACCAAATTTTGTTCTTTTACCTTTTCCAGTAAAATAACCAATAATTACTGTATCTATTGTATCTTGCAAAGTTCCTTTGTAGGAGCGTTTAAGTTTTATCCACGCAAACTTTCTTGCACCTGCGATATATGGTGCGTTTAAATCTTTTGCAATTATCCCTTCCAACCCTTGAGATATTTTTTCTTCAAAAAATTCTTCTAACCTTTTAGGATTATCAATTATTTCCATTTTACTAAGTTTAATTATATCTCCTTCTTTTAGGATTTCACCTAGTTTTTTTCTTCTTTCAATAAATGGTTTATCCATCATACTCTTTCCATCAACATACATTACATCAAACAAAAACAAATTCAGAGGATATTCTTTTGCTTTTTTTTCAACTTCATACTTTCTTTTTCGTTGTATTGTGATTTGAAAAGGATAATATTCATTACTTTCTTGATTTACTGCCAAAGCCTCTCCTTCAACAAAACATTTTTCAGGCTTCAATTGTGTTTTTGCCGCTTTGATTATCTCAGGAAACATATTAGTAATATCTTCGCTCTGTCTTGAAAATATTTTTATTTTATCTCCATCTTTTGATAGTTGAACTCTAAAACCATCATATTTTTCTTCAACCGCACATTTTCCAAGTTTTTTAATAATCTCTTTTGCATTTGGTAATCTTTCAGCAGCTGTTGGGCGTATAGGAGTTCCTGGTTTAATTTCAATTTCATCCAATCCTTTAAGTCCTTTTAATTTTAATATTTCGGCAATTTCTCCCAAATCAGAATAAATATTATATGCTGATTCGATCTTTTCACGTAATAAATATTTTACTCGCCTTCTCAATTCTTCTTCTCTTTTTTCAGTTTTCTTTTCTTTTAAATTTAATTCGATTTCATTAACAAATTTTTTATTTTTCAAACCATCATCGATAAAAATTTCAGCAAAAGCATCCATTATTGTAGAATCACCAATTCCTAGTCTTATATTTCCCAATGGGATCCTTGCAATATATTTTGCCTCTTTTGATGAAGCGGAATTAAATAACTCTGCCAAAGTTTTTATTTTTAATTCTTGACTTCCTTTTCCCTGTGAATCAGACATTTTTTTAAAATTTTTAAAAACTTTTTCTAATGTTAATTCTTCTCTAAAAAGAGAACCTTGGGTTTTTTTTTCAACAAGTTCTTCAGCAACCTCACCCAAATCGCCCTTTTTATTAAATAATTCTTCAGCATCCTTTTTTGTAAAACCAGTAGCTTTTGATATTCCTTCAATAATAAGTTTTTCTCCAAACCCAATTTCCTGGCCTTCAAAATTTGGAGCAATTTGTCCTTGCATTAAATAAACAATTTTTTTAATTTCACTTGAATCAATTTTTGAAAACAATTCGGCTAAATAAATTGTCATTTCTAGCCTTGAATTAGCTTTTTCAATTTTATCAAAACTTTCAGTAATTTCCTTAAAAAGCATATCCATTCCACACATATTTTTCTTATAACTTATTAAAGTATAATATAAAACCTTTTTATATTCCTGTCCCTAATAATATTTTATGATATTAAATGCATTATATGGCTTAGAATATTTTCAAGTTTTTGATCCGTTTTATTATGGTTTAGGCGGTTCAATTTATTTATTTATTCTATTGTGGATTTTTAATTATCTTGGTGCTAGAGGATTTACTAAAAAGCCAACAGAAGTTGCTCTAGAACAAACAGTAATAGTTTATGCATTTGGATTTTTTTTACATATAACTGGAATGCACCCATTTATTACAGGTGTTTTAACACTCGCAGCATACTTAGCAGTTATAAAAATAAATGCTAAAATGCCATGGGTTCCATTTTCTTTGTTAAACTTATATTTCTTAGTAGTTTTTGTTATAATGGCTTTTGCTGAACCCTTAATAAGAAACATTTTGTTATTATTTGCATTGGGAGCAATTTATATTAAAGGTGATAAAATCAAAAAGCAAGACAAAAAACAAATTAAAAAGCAAGATTAAGAAAAAATTAAAAAGTAAGACTAAAATTAAAAATTTACTTTTATAAAACAAAAATAAAAAAAACAAAATTAAAAACAAAGTTAAAAGTAAATTAAAAACCAAAGTAAAAAATAAAAGAAAAATAATTAGTTAAATAATTTTTTTAAAAATACTATTTTTGATTTAAAAGATTAGTTTTTGTGTATTTTAGGTACTTTTTTAAACTCTCTTGCACCAATTTTTTTAATACAATTAATTATTAATTTTAAAA
>CAZKAC010000086.1:0-12838 GCA_964550725.1 uncultured archaeon | reverse complement strand
AAAAAAAAAAGAAAAATAATTCATAACCCAAAATCACGATCTTTTGGCGCAAACTTTTTTTCATTAAAAAGAATATCAATAATTGTTTGAGTAAAATCTTCAATCAACTTATCTTTTTCTTCCAAAAAATCTTCTTCAACATTAGATAAATCATCTTCCATAATTACTTTTAATATTCTAGTTTTTGTTTCAATTTCAACATCAATAAGTTTCTCTTCTATAAAAAAAATATTACTTTTGTCGGGCAACAATGCAAATACAAAAATAAAATTACTATCTTGAGCAGACTCTCTTGCAATCTCAGGCAAATCTTCTACAAATGGAACAAATCTAGTCTCAATCTCAACCCCTGAAATATTTTTTTTAAGTCTTTTTTCAATCTCAGGAAATATATCAACAGGAGTATCTTTATAGCCAATAAATGTTAATTTCATAGAAATATTAGTTTACGCAAAGAATTTAAGCAAAACTTTTAACAAAAAAATCAAAAAATAGATTAAAAAGATTAAAAAAAATTCAAAAGGGATACTTTTATAAAATACAAAAATCTAATTAATAATGTGTAATAATAACAATGATAAAGACAAAGCGTGATTTTAATGTATGATAAAGATTTTGGAGGGAATTATGATTATAACGAACCTTCATACGATATAGGGAGTGATTATTATGGCGATCCTCAATCAAATCAATCTACATCTCCTTTTTCAAATACACCTAACGAAGAAATGAATTTATCTAAATTCAAACCATTAATTTTTTTAGGAATTATTTTATTAGTAATTGCAGCAGGAGTTTTATTTTTCATAAACATGCAACATACAATAACATTTAACATAAAAGAAATTAATGGACCGAGCCAATATGGTTTAATTGAAATACAAACTCTTGATGGTAAACAAATATATCGCAATTCAAACACTTCAAGTGAACAAATAACCTTATGGGATGGAGATTATGTTTTGACGGTTAAAAAAGGTGGTTATGAACCATATAGTAAAGAAATTCGCATACCTGATGATATAATTGAAGATTCATATACAATTAATTTATTCAAAAGCCTAAATGCTTCAATGAATCTAAGCACGAATACTATTTCATCAATATATGGCAAAAAAACAATTCCTGGAACAATCACAATAACTAATAATGGAAATGAAACTTTTCAAGGAGAATTAAAGGTTGATTCAAAAGATATTGAAGTTTTATTTCCAAGTGAAAACAAAAATAATTATGGAATTACTTTGCCCCCCGGAGAGACAACAATTATATTTAGTTTAGGAATGACAAAAGCTGTAACAAGTTCAACAAACGTAAAAGTTGATTTTATAATAAGTGGAACAAATATTAAACAAACACTAAATCTTGAAGCAAATCCTTCTCCAGACATTAGCATTAGTAAGAAAGAATTAAAAAATTTAAAAATTACTGCAGGTTCAAGAATTACTGAAAATATAAAAATTGAAAACAAAAGCAATTTTATAGCAAGAGATTTAAAAATTGAAATTGTTGCTGATCCTGGCAAAGAAAATATGCTAAACTGGTTTGAATTTTCACCATATGCTGAAGAAAACTATAAAACAGAAATCGATACGCTTTCAAAAAGACGCAATTCTGGAGATTCACAAAATCTAGTTTTATATGTTCAACCCCCAATAACTTCTCAGTTAAATGATGATTTTACGGGAAGATTAATTCTTGACTCAGAAACACTAGAAACTCAAATCTCAATACCAATACAATATGTAATTAATAAAATTTTAAAATCAGAAGTAAAACTAAATGCAAGTAATAAAAGCCCTGTGACGATTAGAGATGCAAAAACTAATGCTACTTTTACTATAACTAATGATGGAGATTTAGATGTAACTAATGTGACCTTAAAAGTTAATAATCCAAGTGTGTGTGATATAACATGGTTATTGTTTTTAAGTGATGAAGATTTGGATTCCCAAATTAATATTGGAGATTTACCAAAAAAAGGAACTACTGGAAATAGCAAAATAATTAATATAAGACTTGCTGATGGATTAACTATAGAAGATTCAATAGACTGCCAACTTGTTTGGGAATATCAAGACCCATTAAATCCAACAGAAACAATAAGCAATGATTTATGGTATATAATAAATTATACTCCGCGTTAACACTCTCAAATCTAAACAAAACTATTCTTTTTATGCTTTATGGACTAAAAATTATTTAGTGGTTTAATGGAAAATAAATCAAAATTTCAGGAAGAGCTTACTAAATATTTAGCTGACAAAGATTTTATTTATGGTCCTGAACCTGAACTTTACTCACCTATTGCAGGTTTTTATTCATACGGGTTATTAGGCAAAGCAATGAAAAACAAAGTAGAAGGCAAAATAAGAGAAATTTTTATAAAAAATGGTTTTTTTGAAGTAGAGTACCCATTAATAGTACCTGAAATAATATGGAAAGCATCAGGCCATTTAGATGGATTTAATGATCCTGTAATTATTTGTTCAAAATGTAAATCTTCTTTTAGAGCAGATAAATTAATAGAAGAAAAAACAAACATAGCAGCAGATTATTTTAAAGATGAACAATTAATTTCAACAATAAAAGAAAAAGAAATTAACTGCCCAACATGTAAAGGTAGATTTGATTTAGAAATACACAGACATAGTTTAATGATGAAAACAACTATAGGTACAAATCAAATTGCTTATAATAGACCAGAAACTGCAACTACAACTTATCTACCATTCAAAAGATATGCTCAATTTTTTAGAAATAAATTACCATTTACTGTTTTTCAAATAGGTAAAGCTTTTAGAAATGAAATAAGTCCAAGACAACACTTATTAAGACAGCGAGAATTTACTCAAGCTGAAGCACAAATATTTTTAAGTCCTGAACAAAAAAATGATTGGATTTTGTTTGAAGAAATAAAAAATTTTAAACTTCCATTATGGACCGCCAACCAACAAAAAGAAAATCAAGAATTAACAAAAATTTCAGTTCAAAATGCTATTGATAAAAACTATTTAAAAAATAAAGCTTATGCCTGGTCTCTATGGTTAGCTTATGAAATATTTTTATCTTTTGGAATAAAAAAAGAAAATATTCGATATAGACAACACCATGACGATGAAAAAGCATTTTATGCTAATGATGCATGGGATTTAGAAATTAAATTAAATTCTTTTGGATGGACCGAATGTTGTGGAGTACATGACAGAGCAAATTATGATTTAACTCAACATGAAAAATTTTCAAAACAAAAACTAGTTGTTAGAACTGAAAGTGGAGAAATAAAACCAGATGTAATAGAAATCGCATTTGGAGTAGATCGCCCATTTTTTGCATTACTAGATATTGCATTTTTCAAAAGAGATGATGAAAAAAGAACTGTTTTGTCACTACCCCAAAATATGGCTCCAATAGAAATTGGATTATTACCATTAGTAAAAAAAGATGGTCTCCCCAAAAAAGCAAAAGAAGTTTTAAAAGAATTAGATGATTTTAGAGTATATTATGATGCTACAGGAAGTATTGGTAAAAGGTATTCTAGATTAGATGCAATAGGAGTACCGTTTTGCATAACCATTGACCATGATAGTTTAAAGGATGACACTATCACAATAAGAGAAAGAGATTCATTAAAACAAATAAGAGTAAAAATTTCTGAATTAAAAGAAAAACTGAGGGATTATTTTGAAAATGGCTTTAAAGAATAAAAATCGAGAAGATTTACGAAAAAGACTTCTTGAAAAAGTAAAACTAAAAATTGATGAAAAATTTTCAGGAAAAGAAATACACATAATTAAAGCAATAAACCTATTCGATGACTTAGAGTCTGCACAAAATCTTTTACAAGAATCATTAAGTGATTGGAAAAGCAAAAATCCAACAGAAAACTCATTAAATGTTGTTAATGAACTTGAAAAAAATACTAACTCGTTAAAAGAAGAAAGAAATACTTTGCTTAAATATATTGAAAATGAAATGAAAAAAGAATTACCTAATGTTTCGTTAATCACAACCCCAATTCTTGGCGCTAGACTTCTTTCAAGTGCAGGTTCAAAAAGAAAACTTGCCATTATGCCATCTTCAACAATTCAAGTACTAGGTGCTGAAAAAGCATTATTCGCACATATAAAGAAAAAAGCAAAACCCCCAAAACATGGTCATTTATTTAACCATCCATTAATTCAAAAACTACCAAAAAATAAACGAGGTAGAGCTGCAAGAATTATTGCTGGAAAAATAGCAATTGCTGCTAAAAAAGATTATTTTTCAAAAAATTTTGATGACACGTTATTAAAAGATATTGAAAAAAAAATAAACGCATTGAGGTGATAAAAATGGTTTTTAAAACAAAAAAAATTATTCCCGCAAAAATAAAAGGAAAGATTACTCAAATTTCAAAAAATCAAAGAAATATTGAAAAAACAAGAATTAAAAAAACTCCCTCACCTAAACTAATACTCACGTTTAAAGAATACACTGCTCTTACAGACAAACTAAACAAACTATTACACAAAACATACCCTCATTGGACACAACAAAAAATTAATGCAAAAATAAATGAAACATTATCAAAAAAAATTAAAAAGTGAAAATTATGTTAAAACAAATTTTTGATGGAATTTATTCAGATAATAAATCAATATATACTAAAAATCTTGTCCCTGGAAAAAAAGTTTATGGAGAAAAACTAATATTTGAAGGAGCTGAATTTAGAGAATGGAACCCATATAGATCAAAATATTGTGCTGGCATAAAAAATGGATTAAAAGAAAACATATTTTTTAGCGGAGCTAAAGTATTATATCTTGGCTCAGCAGAAGGCACAACAATAAGCCATGTTTCAGATATAATTGGAAGTGAAGGTTTTATTTTTGGAGTAGACATTTCAGAAACAGCAATGCAAAAACTTCTTGATTTAGGTGAAAAAAGAAAAAATATTTTTCCAATACTTGGTGATGCACAACTACCAATAGAGTATGCTGAAGAAATTGGAGGCGAAATGGATGTTTTGTTCCAAGATGTCTCACAACGCAACCAAACTGAAATATTTTTACGCAACGCATTTATGTTAAAAACAGATTCATATGGCGCATTAACAATTAAAACAAAAAGTATTTCTCAAACTGAAAAAAAAGAAGATATACTTGCTAAAGAACTTGAAAAACTTTCAGACGAGTTTAAAATAAACCAAATTATTACACTAGACCCTTATGAAAAAGACCATTATTTAATATTAATGAAAAAAAAATAATTATTGTAAATTAAAAATAAATACGCTTAATAAAAATTACGGAAAAAAAAACAAATTATTATTTATTAAAAAAAGAGTAATTTTAATATGAAACAAGAAATTATTAGAAAAACCATACATATCCTATTCGGAACTCTTTTCTTATACTTAATTTATTACTATGGTACAGAAATAAGTTTTCTAATTTTATTAACCATATTTATTGTTGGATTATTTATAAGGATTTTAATAAAAAAAGGAATAACTATTAAATATTTAGTAAAAATTATTAAAATTGTTGAAAGAGATTATGAAAAACATTGGCCAGGCAAAGCAGCATTACTTTTTTTTATGGCAGCAATAATTCTTGTTTATTTTTTTAGACAAAATCCAGTAATTATTCTTGGAGGTTTAGCAACAACAGTTTATGCTGATTCCGCAGCAGCGCTAATTGGTAAAAGATTTGGAAAAATAAAAATAGGTTATAACAATACACTAGAAGGAACGATATCCTGTTTTTTAGTTTGTCTGCTTTGTATTGGATTTTTTTTTCCAATACAACAATATAACTTAATAATAATTATTCTTCCAGCAATACTCGCAACTATTGCTGAATATTTACCAATAAATGATAATATTGCAATGCCTTTAGCAACATCAACATCAATTTATTTATTATTGTTAGTTTTATAAACATTCATTATTCCAATTAAATTATAGGCCTGTGGTCCAACGGATACGACAAAACCCTCCTACTCAAAAATGAGGTGTTAGGTTTAAATCTGGGTTCAATTCCCAGCGGGCCTGTGTGTGATTTTTTTTAAAAAAAATTATTTTTTAAACCAAAACCCAAACTTGTCAAGATCAATAAATTCATCTTCAAATTCAACACCTTCCGATTTTAGTAATTCAATTTTTTTAATACGCCCACTAACATAATCTCCAACATGTCCAGTGAAACAAACTACTCTATGACAAGGAATTTTTATTAATTCAGGATTTTTATTTAATGCATTACCAACAGCTCTCGCAGCTAAAGGACAATTTAACATAATAGCAATTTCTTTATAAGTAGTAACTTTACCTTTTGGAATTTTTTTACACAATTTTAAAACATTTTCATCAAAATTCAAAACAACACCAAAATAATATTAAACCGATTAGATTAAAACAACATCCAAAAAATAAATTTGGCCAAAAAATTAAAAAATAACCTAAATTCGACAATCGTAGACAATTGACGAAACCTTTTTTAATAGGTTTAGACCATATTATTTAAAATGGATAAATTAGCAACAACTTTAGCTGGAGAAATTACTTTATCAAGTGATCCTGGAGGATCAATGAAAAAATGGAGAGAGATTTTTGCCATACATCAAACTGAACTAGCACAATACTTAAAAGTATCCTCATCAACAATATCTGATTATGAAGGGGGCCGAAGAAAAAATCCAGGCATAGCAGTTATTTCAAGATTAGTTAATGCATTAATTGCGATAGATAATTCTCGTGGAGGAAAAGTAGTAAAGCAACTCGAAAAAGATTTTAAAAAAGATGAAACAAAAGCTTTTGAAAGTCATGAATTTTCATCAGGAATAAAAGCAACAGATTTAGTAAAAAAAATAGAAGGCAATATAATTTGTTTACCTCACAAAATCAAAGATGAAAGAATTTTTGGGTACACTATAATTGATTCATTAAAAGTTATACTTGATGTACCTGTACATGAATATATGCAACTTTATGGAAAAACTCCTAATCGTGCACTTGTTTTTAACCATGTAGAAAATGGAAGAAGTCCATTAATCGCAATAAAAATTGGACGTTTTTCAACAGATATGAAACCAAGTATAATTATTTTACATGGTGATTTTTCAAAAAAAGAAGTTGATCCAATCGCAATAAAAATTGCAGAAGGCGAAAAAATACCTTTAATTACAACAGCAATGTCTATTGAAAAAATAATACAAAACTTAGAAAAATATGAATAAAAAATACAACAATTAATTTTAGAAAAAAAAAAACTAAATAAATAAAAAATAACAAACAAAAATCAAAAAATACAATTGATGAAATTAATTTCTAATTAAAAAAGTATACCTAAATTTTCTTTTTCCTTGATCTTCCCCAATCAATTTTTTCGAAGTCAAAACTTTAGTTTTATAAATTTTTCCAAGGTGGTTAGAAATTTTTGCCCCCGCTTTACCCGAACCCAACCAAATATCAAACCCATTTTTAGTTCGTAAAATTTTAACTATCCCACTCAAAGAATCATTTTGTTTTTCTTGTTCAATAAACTCTTCAGCAAGTTTTAACATAGCCCCCGACTCAATAATTCCTTTTGATGTTCTCAACTGAATTATAGCTTCACGATAATCTGAACTAAGTCGCATACAAGGATCACAAATAGTCTTATTTAAATCTAAAACAAAATCTTTCTTTTGTTCAACAACAATCCCATTTAATATTCCCATAACTTTTACTTCCACCAAATAAGTAGTATCATCTTTTTGATTTAATTCAACAAAAGGTTTCATTTGTTCAATTTCTGAAACTGGTTTAATTTTTTTAATTATCTCATTAATAATCTCAACATCACTTCTAAGCACCCATTTCAAACCAGATTTTATTTTCCCACAACGCCCACACAAATCAATATTTATTTCTTTTATAACAAACAAATCACTATTACCCAAATAACATTCTTTACAAACTCCATTAATTAGAATATCTGTTTCTTTTCCACATTTTGGACAAAATTTTTTAAAACTCATAAATATAATATTAAATACATTAAATTAAAAAGTAATTATTTTTTAAATTCTCCACCAAAAAATACAAGAGAATAAATTTTTTTGTTTTCAAAGAAAATTGTTTCAGTTCCTGAAAATTTTTTAACATCCCCCAAATAATCACAATTATATTCCCAATTATTGTGTTTAAATTCTTTTGGTCCCCTAAATGGATTTTCTTTACTAACCAAAAACATTGCTTTCTTTAAAAAAATATACACTTCTTTAATAAATTCTGCTTCAAATTGATTATTTTCAATCCCTCCAACATACACCATCCCCCAAATAGGTTGTGACTCAAAGGAAACACTTTCTTGACCAATAAAATGCTCATACCCTGAATAAGTATCCCTATAATAAAATTTTCCAAATGAATAATCTAATTGTTTCATTCCTGTATTTTCAACAATTAATTCTTTTCCATCCCCTGCATAAGTTTCTTTTTTTGCTGTCAATAAAAAATCAATAAATTTAGTTTTATCAAAATCCATTCTATTCAAACTCGATCTTTTTTCCTTTTTCAATTGATTTAGACACAATTCCAGTTTCTTCTTTTACTAGTTTAGTAAATTTATCCATGACTGGTTTATCCCCATGAACTAAAAATATTTCTTTTGGAGACCATTTCTTTACTGCCTTTAACATTTCATTTTGTGAAGCATGTGCAGAAAAAACAAAAGAATCATATTTACACCCAACTTTAGTATAAGCCCCATTTTTTCCAAGAGGTAATTTTCCATTATTCTTTAATTCCCTACCTGGAGTTTGTTCAGCTTGATAACCAGTTAAATGAATTTTACTTTTAGAATCTTTAAACATTCTTTCAACATAATACATTACCGGCCCACCCTGCATCATCCCACTGGTAGTTATTACTACACTTGGTTCCTTCATTGCTTTTTTTCTAAAACTTTCATTCCTTACCCAAATTGTTTCATTCAACGCATTTTTCAAATGTTTTCCATCTTGAATCCAATCTAAATGACTAGCATAAACTTTTGAAACTCTTTGAGCCATACCATCTAAATAAATTGGCGCTGAAATATTATAATGTGTTAAAATATCAACAAGTTCTTGTGCTCTTGCTACAGCAAATGCTGGAACAATTGCTTGTCCTCCATTATCAATAGTTTCTTGAACAGACTCAGCAAACCTTTTTTCTTCAGATTTTCTATCTGGTTGGTCCCGATCCCCATATGTAGATTCCATTATCAAATAATCAACTTTACCCATACTCATATCTGCACCATTATGCAAACGCATAGGATTAAACTTAAAATCACCAGTATACAAAATAGATTTATCTTTATGAGATAAATGAATAAGTGAAGAACCTAAAATATGTCCAGCATCATAAAACTCAAGATTTACTCCTGGACTAATTTCTATTTTTTTATTATAAGGCAAAATAAAATTAAAGTGGTGTGTTTTTTCTATTTCAGGAACATTATATTTAGGTTCAACCCCTTCATATTTAGCAATTTTTATCGCATCTTTCCATAAAATATCTGCCAATTCTAAAGTTGGACCAGTCATAAAACTTAAACAATTATATTTTTCATAAAAATAAGGAATTAATCCCGAATGATCTAAATGAGCATGTGAAAGCAACATCGCTTTAATATTATCCTTAATCTCCAAAGGATACTTTATCGAATCAGAATCAATCTTTACTCCATAATCAAGTAAAAATTTTTCTCCAAAATCAAGTACAAAAGCACTCCTTCCAACTTCTTGACATGCGCCCAAACCGGTTAAACTATACATTAAACTCACTTAAATAACTTAAATACTTATGATAAAAGGGTTTTATATTACTTGTCTTTAGAATAAACAAACAATACTAAAATTGAACAAGCTATTGTTAAAATAAACGAAAATACCATTATTTCTGTAAAATATAATTCATTAAAAGGAGGATGCAAACCAAAAAAATAATCCAACACATCATTTATTAAAAATAAAATTAAAGCAGGTAATAAATGCCAAACATTTATTCTAAACTTCTTAAAAAAAATCATTGTTTCAATAATCATTAAAAAATGCCCTAAATAAAAATACCAATAATCTAAAAAATTATTCCCTCCTAAAAACAAAACAAATATTGACCAAGTCCCATATTTTAACATACCAATAATTGCAAACGCTCCTAATGATTCAGGAAGTATTTTTTTTGAAAATAAAATTAGAGCAATTGCAAAAAAGAAAGTTGCAATAATACTATCAGGCACAAAAAACCAAAACAAAGAATTGGTAACTAATAATTGACTTAAATAATATTTTATCGAAAAAATCGCTGCAAAAATATTAATTATTGCAAGAATTAATAAAAAAATTTCAAAATACTTATTTTTAATACAAAAATACATAAACTTATTATCTACTCTTTAATTTTAATTAAATTTTTGTTTCATTTCTTCAATTTTTTCCTTTTCAAGTTTTTGAAACAATACTCCAATTTGCTCAATACTCTCACCAACAATAACTTCTTCTAAAGCTTGATCAAATGTAGCAGATTTTATCTCTTTTTTTACAATTGCTTTCCAAACTATTTCAGAAGACTTTGGCAAATAAGGATAATAAATTAATGCAAGAATTTTACACAAATCAATACAATTAGCAATTACTTCCCCAGCCTCATCTAAATTTGTTTTTGCAAGAATCCAAGGTTCTTTTTCTTGTATATACTTATTACCTAAAGAAGAAATTTCATTCGCTTTATCCAAACCCTCTTTTAACTTAGATTTTTTCATTAATTCTTTATATTCAATAAATAATTTTTCAGCATCTCCAATTAATTTTGCTTCTAATTTTTTTGGTTTTTTTCCATCAAAAAACTTATAAGTCAAAGAAATAACCCTATTCACAAAATTCCCATAATTACCAACTAACTCATTATTTATTTTTGCAAAAAAATCATCCCACATAAACTCAGTATCAAAATTTTCCGGCCTCATTCTAAACAAATAATATCTCCAAAGATCAATCGCTATTCCTGAATTTATTACATCATCACCAAAAACACCCACACTTTTACTTTTTGAAAACTTTTTATTTTCATAATTTAAAAAAGCAGTTGAATCCAAAACATCAACTAATTTATAATCCTCACCAGTTCCAATCAAATAAGAAGGAAACATTATCGTATGAAACGGCACATTATCTTTTCCCATATACTGATACAATTTAATATTTTTATCAAACCACCATTCTTTCCACTTATCACCAATACAAGCATTCGTTATTCCAATATATGCAATGGGTGCATCAAACCAACTATAAAATACTTTTCCTTTCCACTCTTCCAAAGGAACCGGAATCCCCCATTCCAAATCCCTAGTAATTGATCTTTCTCTCAAACCAGCATTCAACCAACTATAAGTAATACTTTTTGCCAAAGAACTCCAATCATTTTCATGTTTTACAATCCATTCTCTTAATTTTGGTTCTAATTTGGGCAAATCAATATACAAATGTTTAGTCTCCCTCATTATCGGTCTTGTCCCATCAACCTTACTCACAGGATTAATCAAATCTTTTTGATCCAATAATTTTCCACACGCATCACACTGATCACCCCTCGCCCCTTCAGCATGACAATAAGGACATTCACCCTCAACAAACCTATCACTCAAAAACATTTTACTTTTTTCAGAATACAATTGTTGAATTGTATGTTCAACAAAATAACCATTTTTATATAATTTCAAAAAAATATCCTGAACAATTTTAGCATTCTCTTTTGAGGTTGATCGCCCTAAACAATCATAACTCGTTAAAAATCCATCATAAATTTTTTTATGAATCTCAAAATACTTATCCGCCAATTCTCTTGGAGTAACTCCTTCTTCCATAGCTTTAGTAACAGTTGTTGTACCATACTCATCCGTACCCAAAACAAATAACACTTCATTCCCATCAAGCCTCGCAAATCTTGCAAAACAATCCGCACTTAAAACAGAACCAATCAAATTACCCAAATGAGGAATATTATTCACATACGGAAGTGCACTTGTTATTAATATTTTAGCCATTTAAATCAAAATAATTGATATAAAAAAGGCTTAAAAAGGTTTAATAAATACTATTAACATGAGTTTTCCAAATTTTAAAAACAAACATTCTCATGATTCAATGATTACCCCAAACGAAGTTGCAAAATATAGAAATAGAACCAGTAGAAAACCAAATTATAAATGCCCAAAAGGAGTAGTGTTTATTTATAATCAAAGATTATTTAAATACATAAAAGAAAATCATCCTGTTCTTAAGGTAGAAAATATTTCTCCACAAGGAGAAACTTACTTATTAAGCGAAACAAATAATAAAATTGCAATAATTGGAAACTTTGGTATTGGAGCCCCCGCCGCAGCCATAAAACTCGAAGCACACATACAACAAGGTGTTAAAAAATTTCTTTCAATAGGCACTGCAGGAACTTTACAAAAAAATATTAAAATAGGAAACATAATGGTTTGTGAAAAAGCAATAAGAGATGATGGAACATCACACCACTACAAAAAATATTCAAAATATGCTTTCGCAGGAAAAGAAATAACACAAAAAATTATTAACAATCTTAAAAAAAATAAGATAAAACATTTTGTAGGAACAAGCTGGACCATAGATGCTCCCTACAGAGAAACAATAGAAGAAGCAAGACATTATCAAAAAGAAGGAGTATCAACTGTAGAAATGGAAGCATCAGCACTATTCACAATAGCAGAATATAGAAAAATTCAACTAGGCGCAATTTTCACAATAAGCGATTCGCTCGCAGAATTACAATGGAAACCAAAATTCAAAACAAAAAAAA
>CAZKAC010000085.1:0-12526 GCA_964550725.1 uncultured archaeon | reverse complement strand
CCATCGTAAGATGGGATGTTATTGTGAATCGTCATGCACGGGCGAAAACGTGCGGTGGCTTATTTTCCACTGCCAATTGTTTTTTATATTATTAAAACATAGATCGTTTATGCCTCGAAAAAGTATTCGAAAAAGAACCCAAACCTCTAGAGAAATAACTCAATTCATAGATTCTTATTTTGGAAGAGGAAGCTCTAAAGTAAAAGTTTCAAGAAATCCTGAAACTATTGTAAAAGTCGCTAGAAAATTGGATGAGTCTAAAAACATTAAGTTTAATGAATCAGAATTTAGAAAAGAATTAACAAAAAGTGGGCGGGGACTTCATATGCCATTGAGACGTGGTAAAAAACAGTTTATTGGGTTAATAGATAAATTGGCTGAAACGGAAGTTCATGAAAGAGTCCATGCAGCTTATGCAAGAATAAAAATAAAACAGGGAAAAAGTTTTTCTCCTGTTTGTAGCGAACTAATAGCGCATAGTTTTACATTAGAATGGCTTAGGAAAAAAGATTTTGCAAAATACAAGTCAGTTTTACGCGAAGTCCATGATTTGGCTATTGTTGGAGAAATATCATCTTTATCAAAATTAAAAAAATTAGATGAACAAACCACTTCAAGATTTGGTTTTTTTCTTTCAGTTGCAATGGAAAAAACATTTTCGGAAGTTGAAATTCAAAAACTGAGAAAAGAACTTTTTGAAAAGGAATTTACTAAAACCGACGATTTATTGAAATGGTATCGAACAAAATACATTTCACGAGGAGGATTATTAATTTAGTATTAATAAAACCATTTTTCAATATATAATTTTATTCCAGAGTAATGAAGAATTCATTTAAAAATATCTCCCAATTTAATTATTTTGGATTAGATAGTGATTTTATGGTAATAAATAGTATTGAATTGAGAGAAAAATACCAAAGTTTTTTTGAAAAAAAGGGACATAAAAGAATAGCTTCAGCATCGCTTATTCCAGAAAATGATCCAACTGTTTTATTTACTACTGCTGGAATGCATCCTTTGGTTCCTTATTTGATGGGTGAAACACATCCTCTTGGAAAGAGAATTGTTAATGTTCAAAAGTGTATTAGAACGGGAGATATTGATGAAGTGGGAGACAAGTGGCATCTTAGTTTTTTTGAAATGATGGGACACTGGAGTTTTGGAGATTATTTTAAGAAAGAAGCAATAGAAATGACTTATGAATTTTTAACTAAAGAATTAGGATTAGATAAAGATAGGATTAGTGTTACTGTTTTTGAAGGAGATAATGATGCTCCAAGAGATAATGAAGCTGCTAAGGCTTGGGAATCAGTTGGAATTCCAAAAAATAGGATTCATTTTTTACCAAAAACAGAAAATTGGTGGGGACCGGCAGGAGTAACAGGCCCTTGTGGACCGGATACAGAATGTTTTTATAGAATGGTAGGAGATGAAGAAAAAGATACTGCTGATTTTGTTGAGAGGGATCAAGATTTTCCTGAAATGGGAAATGATGTGCTGATGCAGTACAATAAAACTGTTGATGGAAGATTTGAAGAAAGTAAACAAAAAAATATTGATAATGGGACAGGTGTTGAAAGAATTCTTTGTGTTTTGAATGGATATGAAAATGCTTTTGAATGTGATACATTAAAACCAATTTATGAAAAAGTTAAAGAATTAGCTAAAGTTGATACAAATAATAAAGATGCAATTAAGAGTCTTAGAATTATTACAGATCATTTGAGAGCTGCAGTTATGATTCTTGGAGATGATAAAGCAGTTTCTCCGAGTAATGTTGATCAAGGTTATATTCTTAGAAGATTTATTAGGAGAAGTATACGGCATTCAAGACTTCTTGGAATTAAAAATAATTTTTGTAAGAGTGTGGCTGAAGTAGTTGTTGAAACAATGAAATTTCCTTATGAAGAGATAGAAAAAAATAAAGAATTTATTTTTTGTGAACTTGAAAAAGAAGAAGAAAAGTTTTCAGTTGCTTTGGAAAAAGGAACAAAAATTTTGGAAAACAAATTATTTTTTTTAGGAAAAGCTAGCGAAAATGTTAAAGATAAAGTTAAGAAAGAATTAAATGGAAAAGGAGCTTTTGATTTATTTCAAAGTTATGGTTTTCCATTAGAAATGACTATTGAAATGTGTGCTGAAAAAGGGTTCACTGTTGATACTAAAAAGTTTGAAGAATTAATTAAAGAGCATCAGGAAAAATCAAGAAAAGGCGCAAAACAAAAATTTAAAGGAGGCTTAGCAGATGCAAAAGAAGAAACAACAAAATTACATACAGTTACACATTTGGTGCTTGCTGCATTAAAAGAAATTGTTTCTTCTGAAATAGAACAAAAAGGAGCAAATATTAATGCTGAAAGGATAAGGTTTGATTTTAATTCAGAAGAAAGACTTACTGATGAACAAATAAAAAAAGTTGAAGAGTGGGTAAATAAGGTTATTCGAGAAGAAGCAGAGGTAAAAGTTGAATTGCTTTCTCTTAAAGATGCTAAAGAAGCAGGAGCACATGGAACATTTGATTCAAAATATGGTGAAAAAGTGAAAGTATATACTGTTTTTAAAAATAATAAAGTGTTTTCTAAAGAAATTTGTGGTGGACCACATGTAAAAACAACCAAAGGCATGGGTGTTTTTAAAATAATTAAGCAAGGTGCAGTTGCAGCGGGAATAAAAAGAATTAAAGCTATTTTGGAGTAATGAATAACATGGATTTGGTTTTTTTAGAAGCTAACTTAAAAGATAAAGAAGAATTATTGAGTGAATTTAGTAGTTTTGTTTTAAAACCGAAAGTAGAATTAAAAAAAAATGGTAATTTAAAAATTGAAACTTTTGTTCATTGTGAAGAAGGACATATCGAACCAATAGAACCTTATAAGGGTGAAAAAATAATTACTTATATTGGTCGGGGTAATGGAAAAATAGTTGCTTATTGTTTTGCAGTAAAAAAGAAAGATATGACAATCCAACTTGCTTATTTGTCAGTTAGAAAAGGTTTTCAAAAAAAAGGAATTGGCACAAAATTTATTCAATTTATGAATAAAGATTTTGAAAAAAAGAAAATACGATTAGTTAATCTTATTTCACATGGACGAGCAATGGATTTTTATCAAAAAAAAACTAATTATAAACTACGAAATCCAAAAACTAAACGCCCAAAAAGTTTCTGGAATCCATGTGGAAAAAACGCTGTAGTTTTTGGTTGGAAACCGAAAAGAAAATGAAATCAAAAAAATCGTTAAAGTTTATCAAATAATTCCCAGTATTCAGGAAATGATTTTGAAACACACTCAGGGTACTCTATTTTTATTCCAGAAACAATTAATCCTAAAATTGAAAAACTCATTGCCATTCTATGGTCATTATAAGTTGAAATTTGTCCTGCGTGTGGTTTTCCACCATAAATTATTAGATAATCTTCTCCCGCCTCAGTTTTTATTCCGACTTTTTCTAGTTCATCAACAACAGCTTGTATCCTATCGGTCTCTTTTACTCTTAAATTACCAATACCTGTTATTTTTGTTGTACCTTCTGCAACTGAAGCAAGAACTGCTAATGTTTGTGCAGTATCTGGCATTGAATTCATATCAACTTCAATACCTTTCAATTTTTTTGGACCATTAACAAATAAATAATCCTTTCCTTTTTCAATTCTGCAACCCATTTTTTCTAACAAATCAATAAATTTTATGTCACCCTGTGCACAAATAGGATTTATATTATTAATTTTTATTTTTCCACCAGTTATTGCAGCAGCTGCTAAAAAATATGAAACACCTGAAGCATCACTTTCAATATTATATTTTATTGAATTATATTCTTGTTTTGGAATTAAAAATTCTTCATAATTTTTATTTTCAACCAATACTCCAAATTGTTTCATTATATCTATTGTAATGTCTGCATAAGATTTTGATGTTAATTCACCAATTATTTTTATTATTACTTGTGAGTTTGCATAAGGAGAAGAGAGAAGGATTGATGTTAGATATTGGCTTGAAGTATTTCCTTTTAGGTGAATTATCCCTCCTTTCAAACCACTAGAATTAATTTTTAGAGGGGGGCATCTTTCTCCTTTTTCAGTTATATTCATTGCTTCAATTTTTCCATCTACATTTGCTTCCAAAGCTTTAATTAAATCTTCTATTGGACGTTCACACATTCTTTCATTTCCTGAAAGTAAAATTTTCCTAGCCCCAAGACAACATAAACTTGTAAGAAAACGCATTGTTGTTCCTGCTCCCCCAACAAATATTTCTCCAGTATAATTTAGTTTTTCTGGAGGAGTAATTTTGTAATGTGTTTCACTTAATTTTTCTATTCTCGCACCCAAAAATTGAATCGCTTTTAACATATATTTAGTATCATCACAAGTAGGCATATTTGTTAATTCTGTTGTTCCTTTTGCTAAAGCGGCAATAATTAAAGCACGGTTCGCATAACTTTTTGAACCAGGAATATTTAATTCAACATTAATATTCTTTTTTGGAATAATCTCTTTAATTTCCATTAATAATTTATTCATAAATATCATTTAAAATACTTCTAAAAATAAATTTTATATGAAAATACTCATTATTGGAGGGCTAGGAAAATTTGGACAATTTTATGCTAAATTATTTAAAGAGAATGGTTTTGTTGTTGGCATAACTGATGTTGATGGAATTGCGGCTAAAAATTTTTGTTTAGATAATGACTTTATTTTTTCGGACAATGTAAAAGATTTTGATACAATTATTCTTTCTGTACCAAATTCTGTTGCCCCTAAACTTGTAAAAGAAATTATTCCACGAATGAAAAAAGATTCATTATTAATGGATTTTTGTTCGGTGAAAACTTTTGTAGTTGAAGAAGAAAAAAAATTTGTTGATAAGGAGATTGAATTAGTTTCAATACATCCGATGCATGGCCCAAGAGTAAACTCGATTAATGGTTATCCAATAATTTTTATTCCTATTAAGTGTGGGAAAAAATGTGATATTATAAAGAAATTTTTTGAAAAAGAAGAAGGGGGAATAATTGAATCCAGTGTTGAAGAACATGATAAAATCCTTTCAATTGTTCAAGGGTTAACTCATTATTCACAATTTGTTTCAGCTTCAATTTTAAGAGAACTAGAAGTTGATTTGAAAAAAACAATAAAGTTTAGTTCTCCAAATTATTCTTTATTTATTAGTCTTCTTTCAAGAGTTGTTTTACAAAACCCTGAGTTGTATTGCCAAATACAATTAGAAAACCCATATAATGGAAATGTAAGAAAAATTTTTACAAAAAATGCTAAATTGCTTGAAAACATTTGTGAAAAAAAAGATTATAATCTATTAAAAAAAGAAATTTTAATAGATGCACAATCTTTTAAAAATGCTGAATTAATGCTTATTGAAAGTGATAAGGCAATTAACGCAATGAAATATGTCGTAAATACTTTGAAGGATCATGTGGGAGAAATGTTTTTAGTTGAAAATATTTTAACTAATAAATATCATTATGGGAAAATTAGTAGTGTTAATAATGATGAACTTATCCTACTTGAAGGTAAAAAGGAAGTTATAATTGCAACATCAAAAATAAGATTAACAACAAAACAAGAAATGAAAGAATGGAAAGAACAAAATCTACAAAAAAAATATTTAGATTTTAGTTTTATTGTCCCAAAAGAATGTGATAATAAAATAGTAAAACAAGCATTTTCAACAATATACGCTGTCAATTTTGAAATTGTTGATGAATATGTGGGTAATTTAGAAAATTGTAAAAGTCTTACTTTAAGAGCAAATTTTTTTATAGATAATGATTCTGAAGAAATATCTTTAAAAATAATAGATATAATTAATGGGCTTGGATTTAAAAGAAGATAAAGTAAAAATTAAATTAAAGTAAAAATTAAATTAAAGCAAAAATTAAATTAAAGCAAAAATTAAAGTAAAATTAGTGATTAATATAATTAATTAGTGGAAAGTTTATTAATTATGAAAGTATTTAGATATTTAGTAGGGAGTTGAAAATTTGAGTGGGAATAGTTTTGGTAATTTATTTAAAATAACTACTTTTGGAGAAAGTCATGGCCTTGCTGTTGGAGTAATTGTAGATGGTTGCCCCGCAGGATTAGAGCTTTCCAAAAAGGATATTCAAATAGAATTAGATCGGAGAAAACCTGGTTTTGGAATAGCAGGAACAAAACGAAAAGAATCTGATTCAATAGAAATTTTATCTGGAATTTTTAAAGGAAAAACAACAGGCACTCCAATTGCAATGGTTGTTTATAATGAAGATCATCAATCAAAAAATTATGATTCAATAAAAAATGTTTTCAGGCCAGGGCATGCTGACTTTACATATAATCAAAAATATATTATTCGTGATTATCGGGGTGGAGGAAGAAGTTCTGGGAGAGAAACTTTAGCAAGAGTAGCTGGAGGAGCAATAGCAAAAAAACTTCTTCTAAAAAAGAAAATTAAAATTTTAGGTTATACAAAATCTATTGGTGATGTTGTATGTGGAAAAGTTTCAAAAAAAGATATTCTTTTAGCTGAAAATAATCAATTTAGGTGTCCTGATAAAGATGCATCAAAAAAAATGGAATCTTTAATTGAAGAAGTGGCCAAATCTGGAGATTCAATAGGAGGAATAGTTGAATTAATTGTTTCTGGAGTCCCTGTTGGTTTGGGTGAACCAGTATTTGAAAAACTTGATGCAAATATTGCTAAAGCATTAATGAGTATTGGCGCAGTAAAAGGGATTGAAATAGGGGCTGGTTTTGAATCAAGTAAAATGCTTGGTTCTGAAAATAATGATGAAATGTTTACAAATGGAAAAAAAATAGTTTTTGGTTCAAATAATTCTGGAGGGATACTTGGAGGAATAAGTAATGGTGAAGATATAATTACAAGAATTGTAGTAAAACCTACCCCATCAATTTATTGTGAACAAAATACAATAACTGTGCAAAATAAAAATAAAAAAATAAATATTTTAGGTAGACATGATGTTTGTATTTGTCCAAGAATTATTCCTGTTGCAGAATCAATGATTGCAATAGTTATATTGAATGCATTATTAGAACATCAATCTAGAAAAAAATTTGTAGGTGAATTAAAATGAAAATTGGGTACCTTGGTCCAGAAGCAACATTTTCGCATGAAGCAGTACAAAACTTGTTTCCTGAAGAAGAGATGATTGCGTTTGATTCAATAACAGAAATTTTTGAAGCACTTGGAAAAAACAGATTAAATAAAGCAGTTTTACCAATAGAAAATTCAACAGGGGGAAGCGTTGCAATAACTGTTGATGAATTAATCGAAAATAATTTTTTTATAGTTGGAGAATATTTTCTAAAAATCCAACAGTCTCTTTTATCAAAAAGTAGTTTTGCGGGAATACAAAAAATATATTCTCACCCACAAGGATTTTTACAATGCAAAAATTGGTTGAAAAAAAATGCTAAAGGGAGAAGATTTATAGAAACAAGTAGTACTGCAAAAGCTGCTGAACTTGCATCTCAAGATGAATTTTCAGGGGCAATTGCATCAAAATCTGCAGCAAAAATATTCAAATTAAACATTTTATTTGAAGAAATTAATGATAAAAATTCAAACGAAACAAGATTTATTATTATTTCAAAAAAACAAGCTCCTCCAAGAGATAAAACAAAAACTACTTTTATTTTTGGGACAAAAAATAAACCGGGTGCATTATATAACATTTTAGGTGTTTTTAAAAAACATTCAGTAAATATGACTAAGCTTGAGTCTCGTCCTCTTAGAAACAAAGACTGGGAATATATTTTCTTTACAGATATTGAAGGAAACATTTCAGAAAAGCACATAAAAAACGTAATAAAAGATATGGATAAGCACGCAACAACAATAAAAATTCTTGGAAGTTATTCAAGAATTGAAATTATAAACGAAAAGAAATAAATAAGGGTTTTTTAGATGTATAAAATTCATATGCTAGTTTAAGTATATGTGTCATTATACAAAAGCAATATATATTCAAATATATTCAAACTGAATTCAAAATAAAATTAACTTCAGAATCAAGCGTTATATCAATTAGTGCTTTTGCAAAATTTTTTACCCATTTATCATTACCCAAATCATATTTTTGTGCAATTTTTTTCATTTTTTGAATAACATCTTTTTCTCTTTTGGGCATTATTAATGCTTTTCTTATTTTTTTAGAAGTTTTTAGTTTTAGTAATTCAGGATTTTTTGTTATTTTGTACCCTGCAACCTGTTCTCCAATAGCAACCGTTCGTTCATTTAAAGTAAGTATATTTTCAACATCAATTTTTGTTGTTTCCCCATAACTTACTCTATCCTCACAGTGTTCACATAACTCATTAATAGTTTTTTTGTATAAATTCATTATTTTTTTAGAAAAATCAATATTTATTGGTAAAAACCCTTTATTTTCATGAATTTTTATTTTTGAAGGAGAAAGATCTTCTTTTGAAAAAATAAATGGATGTTGGTCATAATATAAATATCTTCCAAATTCTGAATCAAGAGATTGTTCTTTTTTTAACCTATACATTATCCAAGTATTGCCAGCATTAAATTCTTCAGAAAATGTTTTTTTGTTTAAAGGAAAACGCGATCTTGTTTTTAATCCACTTATCATCTTTTCATTTAATTGATCAATTTTTATTCTCAATTCACCAATATCAATTGCTTTTTCTTTCATAAATTCACTCATAATAAACATGAAACAATATTGGGTGGTTTAAAATTAAAACCTATCTAATAACAAAATATCATAAATAATTATGGAAAATTTTATAGGTGTCTTCTTTTGATAAATAAAAAAAATCAAAATCATAAAAATCAAAATAAGGAGTCTATTCATTCAATAAATAATAATTATTATGAAACAATAATTATTGGTTCAGGTATATCAGGATATTTTGCTAAAAAATACAATAAAAAAGCATTAGTAATATTTGAAAATACCAAAATCAATGCTACATTAAAGGCAGGGGGTTTTTTTAGAACAAAAGGATTTGGTAAAAAAACTCTTTATGATTCTATTTTTGAAATTGGTTGTAAAAAAAGTAATAAAAAGATATTAAAAAATTTTTGTAATTTTTCAAAAAAAATAAAAAGTTTTGAAGAATTTAAGAATTTAAAAAAATGGAAACATGGTTTTATACATAACTTAGATTTTGTTAGAAATTTTCAAAAAGAATGTATGTGTGGTAGGTTAATGAAAATATTAATAAAAAACGGAAAAGTTTTTGGGATAATTATTAAAACAAATAAAAGTAACAAAAATAAAATAAAAACATTTTATTGTAAAAGCCTAATCCTTTGTACGGGGGGATTTTCACAATATTTTAAACAAAACTATTTTCCAACAGGGATTGAAATTGCTTTTGATTTAGGAGCAAAAATAGAAAATCTTGAATTTGTATTTTATCATCCTTTTTCTTTTAAAGGAAAAATAATTCCAACTGAAAATCTTTCAAATGCAAAATTTTTTGATCCAAATAAAAAAAGACTTTTAAAACTTGAACAAATAATTTCTAAGAAAAATGCGCATCACTTACTATCAAAAATTGTTAAAGAATATTATTCAAACAATAAAGAAATTATTGCAAAACTTGATAAAAAGAAAATTAAGTTAAAAGCAGAACCTTATTTTACTCTCGGTGGTTTAAAAATTAACCAAAAAATGAAAACTAGTATTAATGGTTTGTTTGCTGCTGGAGAATGTACTACAGGATTAAATGGTTATAATCGGTTAGGAGGAATTGCTTTAAGTTGGGGTTGTTATTCTGGAATTATCGCTGGAAAAGAATCTTTGAATTTTAATAAAAAAAATAACTTTAAATTAAATAAAACTAGACAAAATAAAACAAAACAAAACTATGATAAAACAAAACCAATTATTAAAAATAAATTAAAATTCTTTTCCCACCAAAATTCAAAAAAAGAATTATTAAATGGTTTGGAAAAAGCAAAAAAAGATAAAAATTTATTTGCACAAGAATTTTATTCATCAGCATTAAAAAGAAAAAAATCAATTGGTTGTTTTAATATTTTTGAATAAAATATTAGTTTAAACTAAGACAAATTAGTTTCTAAGCAAATAAACTAAGCCAAATTAGTTTCTAAGCAAATAAACTAAGTCAAATTAGTTTCTAAAAAATACATTTTGATAAGAAAACAATAAGCATTTAGTTTTTAAATCCTAAAAAACAATAATATATTATGCCTAAAAGAAAAGGAATAGTTTTTTCAGAAAGAGATGTTTCACACATTACTAGAAATAAACAATTAGATGTTGGAAAAACAACAACGCACAGATATTTAAAAGAATTAAATAAATCAACAAGTCTAGAAAATAATATTTCACCACATTTTTTTTATGGAAAAATACATTTTAAACCAAACAGATTATTAAAAGGTAAAAGAAAAGCCCAAAAAGTTTTTTTGAAACCAATAATTGGAATTAACCTTAATGATCAAATTGTTAATGGAAAAAGAGAAGTAAAAATTTTTAATAAAATGAGAAAAGCACAGCTTCCAGTCCCAAAAGCAGGAATAGTTGTTTCAAATGGACAAGCTTATATTGCAGTAGAATCTTTTTTAAGAAAAGGTAATTCAAAATCAATTCTTACTCCAATAAATACTATTAATGGTAGAAGCACTCCAACTTTTTTAAAAAAATTAAATGTCAGACATCACTCTGAATTAATAAAAGCTTTAGCAAAAGATTTAGCCACCCTTTCTAATATTGGATTATCGACAGAATATTTTGATATACATGGATTTTATAAACGACAAGATGGATCGATTGAAAGAATAATAATGGATGTAAATCATGTAAGAGAATATAATTTTGATTCATTCCCAATTTATTCAATTACTTCTGAAATAAAAAAAGGTTGGAGAGGTAATTGGTTTAAAAAAGAAAAAAAACTTTTTGTAGAAACTTTACTTCAAAATGTTAAAGATCCTACAACAAGAGAAAGATTTAGAGTTGCTTTTTATGAACCAACTTTAATTGAAAGAATAGCTTTGAGATTTAAATAATTTAATGTAATTACTCTAATCTAAATAGTAGTTTAATATAAAAAATTACATCTCTTCAATTGCTTCAATATCAAGTAATTCAAGTCCCTTTTTTAGTGTTAATGCTGTTGCTTCGACAAGAGAAAGTCTTGCATTTAATTCTTTAGTTGCTTTTAAAACAGGGACATCATGGTAGAATGAATTAAATTTTTCAGCTATTGAAAGTAATTGATGGCACATAGGATGTAATGAAAGTATAACCCAACTTTTTTTTACAGACTCATTAAAACTAGCAATTTCAACAATTAATTCTTTTTCTTTTTCATGTGTGAGTAATTCAAAATCTTTGTGATCATATTTTTTTGCTTTGCGTAAAATACTTCTTGCCCTTGCATAAGTATATTGTAAATATGGCCCAGTTTCTCCATCAAATGAAATATTTTCTTTTGGATTAAAAGTTATATCTTTTTTTGCATCATTTTTTAATAAATAAAATTTTATCGCCCCTAATGCAATTACTAAACTTCTTTTTTCTTTTTCTTCTTCATCTAAATCTTTGTATCTGTCATCAATTTCTTTTCGAGCAATTTTTTGAACACTCTCAATTAAATCATCAGCATCAACAACCGTTCCTTCCCTTGATTTCATTTTTCCACTTGTAAGATTAACCATACCATATGTTAAATGAAAACAATTTTTTGCCCAATCTTTTCCTAATTTTTCAAATATTTTAAATAATTGTTTAAAATAAAAATCCTGTTCACTTGCAACAACCCATATTGCTTTGTCTATTTTATAATTATCAAATTTATATTGTGTTAACCCTAAATCATTTGTAGCGTATAATGAAGTACCATCACCTCTTAACAAAACTTTATTTTGCATTTCTGGTTCAAGCAAAGCTATAACAGCCCCATTATCTTCCTTTCCAAAAACTTTCTTTTCTAACCCTTCATCTATAATTTTTTGCCCTAATTTTTTCTCAAATATTTCTGATTCATAAATCCATTCATCAAACCTTGAACCAAATTTTTTATAAGTCTCTTTCATTCCATTTAACGCCCATGAATTCATTTTTTTCCAAAGCAAAATTGTTTCTTCATCACCCCCCTCCCATTTTTTTAATAATTCTTGTGCACTTTCTTCTAATTTTAACTCAGGATTATCTTTATTCATTTTATCAAATAAAACATACATTTTTCCAACAAAATGATCACTTTTTAGTTTTTCACTTTCAGGAGTTTTTCCTTCTGCAAAAAGTTTATAGGCAAGCATTGATTTGCATATATGCACTCCTCTATCATTAACTAAATTTGCTTTAATTACTTCGTGTCCTGTTTTCTCAAGAAGATTTGAGATTGCCAATCCAAGTGTTTGATTTCTAAGATGTCCTAAATGTAAAGGTTTATTTGTATTTGGAGAAGAATATTCAACCATTACTTTTCCAAAACCAAGTTTTTCAAAATCATTATCTGAAAAAACTTCTTTTAAAACATTTATTGATAATA
>CAZKAC010000084.1:0-26912 GCA_964550725.1 uncultured archaeon | reverse complement strand
AACACAAAAACAAAAGTGTATTTGATTCCAAAAAAGAATGCAACGATAAAAGGTTCTTTTGAATGGAAACACTTACTCAAAAAATTTGTTTCAAACCCAATTGAATATTTATCTGAATATTATAAAAGAGAAAAAAGCGAATCCGCAAACTCAAAAGACAAAAAAAGATGTTCACTCATCAGACAACGAAAACCAGAACGCATCATGGGCGCTGCGTTCACCAACGCAGTCATACACAACCTCTCAACACAAGCCCTCTACTCATGAGTTTTGTCCCAGAGTCGTTTTTAATTAGTTTTTTTTGTAAATTTATACTTCTTTTTTCATAACAGGCATTTGTTTCCAGTTGCTTTTTGTTATTTTTCCATTAATTTCAATAGGAGTATATCCAAGTTTTGTGTAAATTGCAAGGGCTTTTTTATCTTGTGGGACGATGTATATTGTGTTTGTTTTGAATTCTTTTTTTGCTAGGTGTTCTGCTTCTGCAAGCATTTGTTTGAATATTCCTTCTCCGCGATACTTTTTTTCAACTAATGCTCCTGATATTACAACTCCTTTGGGTAATTTATGTTTGGTGAGAAAAATTTTTGTGATTCCAATAGTTAATTTTCCAATATATTTTTGATTATCAAAAAATCTTATTTTTGCTTCATTTTTTTGTTTTTGAATTTCTGTTTTTTGAATTAAGTTTTTTCTTTTGGAGTGAGTTATTTTTCGTTGATACCTTTTTGCATAATCAGTCTCTTTTTTTGCTTCTGCTAAGCTAACTGTATTTATTTTTCGTCCTAGTAATCTTTTAATTAAACCCATTAGATTTCACTTATGTCCATAAACACACTTAATTATTCCATTTTTCTTTTCTTCAATATTTACATATCCTATATTTTCTATCCTTATTACTCCATTAGCTTCAATTATTGTTGGTGTGCTAAAGCCTCTTTTTATTGAACCATCGCTCATAGTAATTTCAATATCTATTGGGTCAATAATCCAGTTAATTATGGGACATTTTGTAGTGTTGGTGTTTTGATATGAAATAAATTCTGCATTTCCTCCATATTCTGAAATTTTTGTTAATTTTACATTGAAAGCGTTTTTAAATCTAATAATTTCATTTTTTTGTTTTGATAATTCTTTTTTATCTACTAAAAATTTTTCTATTGGTCCGTTTAACTCGATTTCTTCTCCACACATGTCAACTTTTCCTTTTGGAAGATTAATTATTTCTACTTCGACTGCTTCTTCAAAAAATGGATACTCTAAAACTTCTCCTAAAAATTGTTTGTTTGCGGCTGCAAAATTTTCTAGAGAAATTTTTGCTTCATTAATATTTAGGCCCAAATCAAAAATAACTTTTCTTATTGCTTCTGGCTTAAAGCCTCTTCTTCTAAAACTTTTTAGTGTTGCGAGTCTTGGGTCATCATCTCTTGTTAATCCTCCTTTTTCCATTAATAATTTTATTTTGCTTTTGCTCAGAATCATATCTCCAACTTTTCCTATTTTTCCATGGTATTTTGTGTGTGGATAAACCCATCCAAAATAATCGTATAATTGTTTTTGTTTATCTTCATTTTGTCTATGTTCTTGTCCTCTTATAATAAAATTTATTTTCATATCATGGTCATCTATAGCACTTGCTAGATTATAACTTGGCCATACATGTTTATCTTTTACTTTTAAATTAGGGTGTTGTACATCATCTACAACACGCGCTAACCACCAGTCTCTTGTGCTTGAATCTTTTGCTAGTAAATTTGTTTTTAATCGTACTACTGCTTCTCCTTCTTTTATTTCGTGTTTTAACATTTTTTTCCATTTGCCTAAGTGTTCTTTTGGTTTTTTATCTCTACAAGGGCATGGTTTGCTTTTCCATATTTTTTCTCGCCATTTTTCTGAATCACAATCACAAATATATGCGTTTCCATCTTTTATTAATTTTTCAATAATTTCATAATATCTCGCTAAGTTATCGGATGCGTTTGCTGTTTGGTGAATATCTATTCCAAGCCACATCATTTCGGATAAAAATTCTTGTTCAATTCCTTCAATTGGTTTTTTTATTTTTGGGTCAGTATCATCAAATCTTAGAATAAATTTTCCACCATATTTTTTAACATACATGTCAGTGAGTATTGCTGGTCTTGCGTGTCCAAAATGCATTGCTCCGCTTGGGTTTGGCGCAACTCTTGTTATTATTTTTTCTCCTTTTTCTAACCATTCAAGTTTTGGGAGAGTTTTTTCTTTTTCTTCTTTTTTAAGTTCCCATCCTTCTTTTTCATATTTAATATAATTTTTTTCTATTTCTTTTTTATTCATGGAATTTATTTCATTTACAATTAATTTTATGGAAGGCATTATTTTTCCAACATCTTCTTTTGGAAATAAAGCTTTTACTTTTCCAACAACTGCTCCAAGTTGTGCCTCGCCCTTGTGTTCGTGTGCGTTTTTTATTGCATACTTTTTCGTTATTTCATTTATTGATTCCATAATTAAATTAAAGGAGGGATTGGTTTATTTAAATTGTGTTTTTTTAAAAACACTTAAAATTATGTATAAGAAGATTTGTTTTGGTTGTTTTAAAAACAATTTTTTTGATTATTTTTTTATTAAAAATAGTATATTTTTTTTAAAATTATTTTTTTGAATAAATTGTTATTTTATTTCATTCCAATTTTTTTCAAAATAGTGTTTTAATGCATCTGCCATCGGAACATGTTCGTTCATTATTGTGAAATGATAATCCTTTTTTTTCTTTTTAAAATCACTTATTGCAAGAATTACTTTTTTTCCATCAACAATAAATGCGTTCAATCCGTGGTTTAATTGTTTTACTTCTGCACTATTATGTAGTTTTTTTGAATCAAAAGAATTAAGTAATTTTATTTTAATATTTTTTTCTTTAACTTTTGACAATGCTTCGTGTAAAATATCATGTTCATCAGTAATTTCAGTTAATCCAAAAACTGTGTTGTTGGCTTTTAATAATTCTTGTCCAAGGATTCTTTCAAAATCTTGTTTGTCTTTTACTTTCATTACTCTTTCTCCAATATCTTCTGTTTGTGTATCATCAGCAAGAATGCTTTCTTTCATTACAGTTGCTTCAATTTCTAATTCAGAAAGTTGATTTTTTTTTGAATTTATTAATAAATCAATTGTTTCTTCAGCATCAATTGCTCGATATAATTTAGGTCTACCATTAATTTCAATTATTAAGTTTTTTTTAATTAGTTTTTCAAGTACATCATATACTCTTGTTTTTGGTACTTGTGCAGTTCTAGATATTTCAGGAGCTTCTGCTTCTTTTAGTTTAAATAAAGTATTTAGGGTTTTTGCTTCATATTCAGTCAAACCTAATTTTTCAAGCAAGGTATTAATTTCTGAACCATTCATTTTCTCATCTCTTTTTTTTTGTATATCTATATATATTATATACCTATAAGTATATATAAATTTACTATTTCCCGTTAATCAGCTAATGGTAATGAATTAGTTTTCTTTTAGAATGATTTTTTTCTAAATCTTTTTGAAGAATCAAATCTTCTTCGTGGTCTCTCTTGTTTTTTTTCTTCAATTTCTTGTTCAAATTCACTAATTTCTATTTTAAAATTATCTTTGCTGATTTCTTTTCTTTCAATTAAAGTTTCTCTTGCTAATAAGTAAAATATTAATGCTAGTGATTTTCTACCTCTATTATTAGCAGGGATTATTAAATCTACATTTTTTAATGGAGAATCACTTCCTGCTAATGCAAGTATTGGTATTTGCATTGATGTTGCTTCTTTTATTATTTGAAAATCAGTCATTGGATCACAAACTAGAACTATTTTTGGTTCTAAAAATAATCTTGCAGTAGGGTTTGTTAATGTTCCTGGTACAAATCTTCCAGTGATTGCTTTTGCACCTATTAAACTAGCAAATTTTTTTATTGGTTTGTGGCCGTAGAGTCTTCTTGAAACAACCAATACTTCTTCTCCACTATATTTTGCTAATATTTTTGAAACCATTCTTATTCTGTCATCAATTGTTTGTATATTAAAAACCATTAATCCGTCTTTTCGTTTTTTAAATATATAATCTTTCATTTCTCCAGTTTTGAATTTTGTTCCAATGTGAACTCCGCTTTTTAAGTATCTTTCAGTATCTATGAGTAATTTCGATTCATCGATTTCATAACCTAAATCAATTTCGTTTACTTCTTCAACTTCGTTTTCAGTTTCTTCAATTTTATTTTTAATCATTTTTTCTCTAGCCATAATAAATCACTTTTTTTTATTTCTCATATTGCATAACTTCATCTACTATATCTGCGTGAGTCATAAGCATCTTTCTACAACAATACCTTTTTACACCGAGTGAATCTAAAACTTTTCCAGCATCTTCGCCTTTTTCGGTTCTTTCTTTAAACTCTTCATATAACCCTGCAATTGGTTTGCCACATGAAAAACATCTTATTGGTATTATCATTTTTGCTCACACTCCCATTTATCTCTTACTGTGTTGTCTTTTCTTTCTTGCTTTTGTTCCTAATGGTTTCTTTGTTTCTACTTTTCTTACATCATCAACAAGTAACATTCTATCATATAATTGGAATAAATCTTTGTATTTTTTGCCTTTTGCTCGAACTATTGCTTTTGCAATGCATGATCTGATTGCAACTGCTTGCCCCATATATCCAGAACCTTTTACATTTATTGATATATCATATCCTTCAATTGCATCTGGTGCAATTTCTAATGGTTCTTTTATAAAGTTTAAAATGTATCCTCTTGCATAACTATTCAAATTAATATTATTAATCCTAATAGTACCGTTTCCTTTTTTTATCATACCTCTTGCAATAGCGGTTTTCTTTTTTGCTTTAACTATCATTCCTGCTTTTTTTGCAGCAAGTTTTATTTTTTTCTTTTCTTCAGGAATTTTTTTTTCAGAATTAACTTCATCTATAATTTTTTCTTTTACTGCATTTACAACAAGTTTTGCATCTTTTTCTAATTCATGTGCAACTTTTTTTACTTCTTTAGTAGCGTTTTCAATTATTTTATTTTCTGTTTCAGCCATATTACCACTTTCCGCCTAATAATTTTGCAATTTCTCCAAGTGTCATTGCATCGTTTCTATTATTAAATTTTGCTTCTTCAATAATTGTCATTTCACTTCCAATTAATTCTGATGGAACATTATTATAAATTGTAAGATTTGTTAATTGTCTTTCATTAGTTCTTTTTTTATTAGATAACATTCCTTTTATCATTTTTCTTAACATTTTACTTGGAATTCTGTCATATTTTGGTCCATAATGAGGGTTAGATTTTACTGCGGCATTAACTCTAGCTCTATATTTTCTAAGAATACTATTTTTAGTTCCAATCATTACTGCATTTTCAGCATTAATTATTGTTACTTTTTCATCATTTATTAATGCTTTTGCCAACTTACTTGCAAGTCTTCCAACAACCATTTCTTTTGCGTCAACTATCATAATACCACATCACTTTACTATTATTGTTTTTCCAGCTTCCCCTTTTTCAATAAAATCTTTTAAAAACATAAATTCACCTTTTTGAGAAATTTTTTGTATTGCTTTTTCTGAAGCACTAACTCCTATTATTGTAACTTTTTCAGTAATCTCTCCATCTGAAAGAATTTTTCCAGGAACAACAAGAATCTTGTCTTTGTTTGATTTAGCAATTGTATTTAATTTTGTAAGGTTTGTTGTAATATTATGTCTTGTAGGTTTTTGAATTCTTTGAGCTAAATCTTTCCAAAAAGCTTTTTTATCCTGTCGGCTCTTTTTTTCAAGACTCGCAACGAGTTTTCGTGTTTCTAATTTCTTCATATTTTTTCACTTTTTTAAATTTAATATATTTTTTTATTCAATTTTTAAATGAATCCAATTTTTTGGATTGCATTTATATGGTGATGTCACTGCAGGGGGAGCGATTCGAACGCTCGAAGGCACTAAGCCACAGGATATCTTCCGCAATCGTGCTTAAGTTCCATAGGAACTTTTTTGCCGCGTGTTTTTTAAAAACGCGCCTTAAGTCCTGCCCCTTTGACCACTCGGGAACCCCTGCGAAAGCGTTGCATTTTTTTGGCGAACGCTTCGCTTTGCTTAGCTGAACGCCTCTTATGCGTTATTCCTGCGCAGTCTTGATGCTTTGCATCATAATTTATTTACTTCTTTTGCAAACTCATCTAATCTTTCATTTAATGTGTCTGCTGCTAAAATAATAATTTCATCAGTCTTTAATTGACCTGTTGTTTCTATTGTTAATATAAAATCTTTCTCAGAATAATTTAATTCTATTCCATATTTTTCCATTAAATCTTGGTGTTGGTTATGTAAATTTATATTGTATGGATCAACTAGTGAAAGTTTTCCATTTTTTTCTTCAATAACTCCTTCTGGGAAAGCACTAAGTATTTCTTTTACATTTGAATATTTTTTATCATTATTAATAATAGGTAATTCATTGTATGAAACTATTGCTGGTTGGTATTTACAGTGTTTTTCTCCACAATCCATTATTGCATTCATTTCAAGTTTTAATTTTCTACCTTTTCCAAGTTTTGTAATAATAATTTTTTTATCAGCAATACTTACTTTTGGGTCTGAGCATTTAACATCTTCACCTAATACAGTGCATGGTCCAATCTTATCAACTACCATTTTAACACTATTTCCTTTTTTGTATGTTTTATCGGTTACAATTGGTAATAATCCTATTCTATTTGCTAACATTTCATCTACTATTGGAGAATCATTTTCATACATTTGTATAGTATCTATTGCTAAACAAGGGACATGGATCATAATTGTTCTTCTTAAAACATTCATGAAGGTATAACTTGTATTTTTTACAAGGTATTTTGATAATGTTCCTTCTTCAAAAATTTTTTTTATTTCCATCCAATCACCTATTTTTTAACTTTTCCTCTAAATTTCTTTTTCTTTCTACATCCATCATGTGGCATAGGAGTAACATTTTCAATTGCAATAATTCTTATTCCATTTCTAGTTATTGATCTTATTGCTGCTTCAGAACCTTGTCCTGCCGAACCACTTTTTATTCCACCATGACCTCTAACTTTTACATAAACTTCGCTTATTCCTTTTTCTCTTGCAGCATTTGCAATATTCTCTGCAAGTTTCATTGCAACATATGGTGAACCTTCTTTGTGTTGTGATTTTGTTTCCATTCCACCACTTGATTTTGCAATTGTTTCTCCTCCTGAAATATCAGTGAGTAACAATATTGTATTATTGTGTGTTGCATAAATATGAATTATTCCTCTGTTTTCTGCCATTATTCTTCACCTTCAGTTGGTTTTTGTTCTGGGCCTTTTGCTTCTTCAAAGTCTTCTTGAAGTTCTTTTTTTGCTTCATTTGAAGTTTTTTTCTGTTCAACTTTTTTATGAGTTATTTCCATTGGATTTCCATAATATGCTATTTTTTTCTCTTCTTCAAAAGTAACAATGTATCCTGGTTTGTCTACTTTTTTTCCATCAACTGCGATGTGTCCATGTGTTATAAATTGTCTTGATTGTTTTGTTGTGTTTGCGAGTCCTTTTCTCCAAACAAGAGTTTGTAATCTTCTTTCTAAAAGAGCTTCTTCTGTAAGTGTTAAAACATCTTCAAGTGAAGGTTTACCTGAAAGTATTCCTATTTTAATTAATGAATCAAGAAGTTCTTTTTCTCTTTTTAATCTTCTTTCAAGATCAAGTGCTAATAATTTTTTTGCAGTAGTTCTCTTTTTTCTTATTTCAGTTTGTGATTTATAAATTTCTTTTTTATTTTTTAAACCATAAGTTGTTTTTAATTCTCTTTCTTGTTCAATTCTTTCTTTTTCCCAAGGTTTTTTTGGTGTATCAAACCTTTTTCTTCTCTTTTTTGGATCTCCCATATAAACACCTATTTAATTATTTTTTCTTTGCATCCTTTTTAGAAACGCCAACTAATCCACCCTTGCCTCTATGTGTACTTCTTGTTTTTTGTCCTCTTACTGTGAGGCCCCACATTTTTCTTAGTCCTCTGTAAGACTTAATTTCAGCAAGTCTTTGATTATCATTTCTTAAACTAAAATCAAGATCATTCATTGTTTTATGTTGATTTTCTCCCGTTTCAATATCCTTTTGTCTATTTAATGCCCATTTAGGAGCATTATAATTTTGTGGATTTAATATAATATCTTCAAGTTTTTCAACTTCTTCTTTGCTCATTTCTCCAGCTTTTTTTGTGCCTTCAAATTTTGTTTCTTTTTTAAATATTGTTAGTACAATTCCTGCAAATCTATGGTCTATTCCTTTTATTTTTCTTAATGATTGTTCAAGGGGTTTTGTTCCATCTAAGTCTCTTCCTAGTACACGTATAATAAGTTCTGTGTTTTGTTTTTCATCCATATTTTTTCCCTTCATATTGTAAAATTCTTATTTAATTATTATTGCATACCTTTAACAACTTCTTCATGAGTTGCATTTTCATTTACACTTATTTTTTTATTAAGTGGAAATAAATGTAATACATTACATTCTTTTCGTTTAATTTTTGTTCCATCTACTAAAACTTTTCCTTGTTTTGGTTTTGATAAAACAACAACTTTAAATCCTGCCTCTCGACCTTTTGTTTTAATGCAAACTTGTCCTATTTCCATCTTATCGCCACCTATTTTGCCCTCTTTATTGCTTGCATTACATATTGTTTATATTTATTGTCAACATCATCAATATTTTTTATTCCTGAAATAACTTTTCCAGTTTCAATAAAAACTTGTTCTCTTGCTTTTGTTGAAAGAGTTCCACCAAAAGGAACGCTTGGTCTTTTTTGAGTTTTACTTAATTTTTGTGCTTTGCACTTTATTGCATGTGCTACTCCACTAAGTGGTTTTCCTGTTACTGGACATTTAACTTTTTTTGGTTTTTCGTGTTCAAAAACTCTTTTTGTTTCTGACATAGTTTTTCTATCTTTTTGTTTTAGAGTTTTTTCAAAAGGTTTAACCATAAATATCACTTTTTAATTTCTTTCATTTTTTCATAAATTTTCATTACAATTCCCACAATAATTGAAATATATAAATAATAATAAATATACATTGTTCTATATCCTGCTTCCATTCTCCATTCAAACAAATTTGGCATCGGAATCATTTCAAATAACCAAAATGTTTTGGGTAATGGTATCCAAGATAATAACAAATTATCGCCATATACAAAACCTAATACAAAAAAAATCAACAAGAAAATTGGCAAAGAAACAAACATCATTTTATTGCTTGCTTGCATCATTTCAAGTGTCATTTCTAATATTTCAGTTTGTATTTTTTCAGCATCTTTCTTTTTGTGGTCACCTTCTTTTAATAATTCTTTTGCTTTTTCCTGTTTTATTTTAATTTCTTGGCGTTGCTTTTTCATTTTTTCTTTATCAAGAAATTTCGCTTGCAGAATTTTTGATATTATAACTAACGCGACTGTGGTCAATCCTATTGACACAGCTGGCTCGAAAAGTGCTATTAAAAACACCTCCTTGCCGCGTTGTTAATCTGCGTTTTTTGCTCACCAATAATATAATTCTTTAATGCAAGACTATATAAAGCTTTTCCTTTCATTTCAAAATTCTCCAAGTATTTTTAATTATGTTATAATTTTCCAAGCAAAGGAGCCAATGCGTCTGCTTGTGATTTTGCTATTTCTTCATAAAATTTATAAATAATTCCTACTGTTAATAAAATTCCTGTACCTGATGCTAAAGTTGATAATGCGAAATCTCCCATTCCTGCTAATAAAGCAACAAATATTGAACCAAGTATTGTTATTGGAGGAATATATCTTGATAATACTTTTTCCATTATTCTTTTATCTTTTCTAAATCCGGGAATTTGCATTCCTGATCGATATAATTGTTCTGCAACAGCTTCGGTACTTTGATTTCCCATTTGTACCCAAAACCATCCAAATATTACACAAAATATTATTAATAATATTAAAAATATGGTTCCTTGTAACATTGCCATTATTGTTACAGAATTAATTCCTTGTACTATTATTCCTTGAATTAAACTCATTCCACCTACATTAGGGGTTGAAACAGCCCAAGCTAATCCTCCCATTATAGGACCTAATATAGGTACTCCTTCAACAAACATTGACCAGAGTCTAATATTAGCAAATAATGCGATTGCGAGTATTACTGGCATAACACTAACATATAATAATTTAACAGGGTATCGTCCACCTGTTCCTCTATGCCCCATAGTGATTGGAATATTTACATGCATTCCTTCTGCAAAAGTTACTACTAAAAATATTACAATAACTCCGACTATTGGAATTAATGACATTAAGTCACCTGTTGAAAAAGCTCGCCATAATAATCCTCCGTTTATTAATGCAGGATTTGTTGCTGATTCTATTGGAAACATAAATATTTGCCAAAATAATGTCCCACTAACCCCAGCTGCAATAAATAAACTTATCCCTGAACCAATTCCATATTTAGAAACTATTTCATCTAAATAAAGTAAAATTAATGAACCAATTGCTACTTGTATTGAAACTAAATAAACTAAAGGATTCATTAAGGATGTGCCTCCGTAAGGAACTAACATTCCACCTACAACAAAAATAAGTCCTTCAATAAAACAAAGAGCAACTGCAAACAATTTTTGTAATCCTTGAAATTTAGTTCTTCCATCAGGATCTGATAAGTTTATTGGTACCATTCCAGCACCCACAAACAATTGTAAAATAATTGATGCCATTACTATTGGACCAATTCCTGCACTTATAACTGTTCCAATATTTGATGCTAATAGGGTTTGTATCATTTGTAATTGTTGTATATTTCCAGAATTAGTATCTAATCCAATTAACCAAATGTTTCCCAGTACAAAAAAGATAATTATTGCTATTAATGTCCACATTAATTTTTGTTTAAATGGTACTTCTTTTTCAGGGGCTTTTATTTCAGGTAAAAAACTTGAAATTCCTACCAATACATCTATTATGCCCATTGAGTCACCTATTCTTTAACTCCTTCTGATTCATCTACTTCAAAATCTTCATCATCAAAATCTTCATCGTTAGTTTTTTTGAAATCAATTTTTCCACCAGCAGTAATTATTTTTTCAGCCGCTTCTTTTGATGTGTTTATTTTTACTAATAATTTTTTTGTTATCTTTCCTTGACTAAGTATTTTTTCATAACCTGAATTTTCATCAATTACAAACATTCCTTTTTCTTCTTTTACTTTTCCTTTTTCAACTAATCTTTCAATTATTGAATCAAGTGTTCCCAAAGAAACTGCTATTTTTTCTGTTTTTGGTTTTAATCTATATTTTATAGGTTTTACTCTGTTAAGTGTATGGAATTTTTGTTTATTTGAACCAGCATTTCCTCTTCCGCCTCTTGTTCCAGCACCTCTATTATTTTTTGTGCCACCCTTACTATGAGTTCTTTCTCCGCGTACTTTGTTCTTTTTTCTTCTTTGTCTTTCTACCATTCTCAAAACACCCTTTTTTTATATTAAACCATTTTTGCAATTAAATCATTAATTTTTTCTTTCCTCTCACCCAAAGCTCCACCATTATTAAATGCTTTTTTAATTCCTTTTCTTGCATGTCCTTTTCTTGGTGGGCTTAATCTAAAACAATTTTTTATTCCTGCCTCATTTGGAGTTTTTCCTTCACTTAATGCTGTAAATGCTTTTTTTGCATCTACTCCTTCTTCAAAATTTCCTCTTTTTTCAAGAATCTCTTTTAACATATCTTCATTTATTATTCCAAATGTAGCATAATTTTCTACTTTTTTTATTGCCTTTAAATTTGCATTTGTTTCATTCCAAATACTCATATGGTTAACTCTTGAAAGGTTAAGTAAATCAAATGCTTTCTTAACATCAGGTTTTGTTTTTATTTCTCCTCTTATTCTTATCACTGCATACATAAATCATCACTTCATTATTTTCTTTTCAATGTCGTTTGAAAGTCTTGCTTTTCCTGTTTGTTCAAGAGCTTTTATTGCAGCATTAACAAAATTAATTTTTGTTGCTGAACTTCCGCGAGCTTTACTCCAAACATTGCGTACTCCCGCAAACTCCATTACTTTTCTTATGTTTTTTCCAACAACCAGTCCTGTTCCTTTAGGTGCTGGCATTAGTGTAACGTGTACTCCCCCATATTTTCCAATTACTTTGAAAGGGATTGAGTGTTTATCATCAGTTGGTTGTTCTTCCCATGCTCCTGATCCAAGATAAACTTTTCGTAAATTAAGTTTTGCGGCTCTTGTTGCTTTTTCTATTGCTGGAAATCTTTCAGTGTCTTTTCCAGTCCCTATTCCAACATGTCCATTTTTGTCCCCTACCATTATTGCAGCTCTGTAAGAAAATTTTCTCCCAGCTCTAACAACCCTAGTAGTTTTTGCAACTTCTATTAATTCTTGTTCTAGATTTACTAGTGAATCAATAATTTGGGGTTCTAAAATTCTTTCTCCTTTTGAAAATATTTCATCAATATTTGTAATTTTTCCTACCTTAACCATTCTACCCAGTCTTGTTTTTGGAACCCATTTTTCAAGAGCTTTTTCTTTTTCACTAATTTCTCTAGCAATTCTTTCTTCATCAGTTTCTGGCTCTCTTCGTCCCCTCAATTTTTTTTGTATCATTTACTCACCTTTTCTATTTCTGATTTAGCTTTTTCAAAAGCTTTTTCTATTTCTCCTGGGTTAATTCCTGCTTTTTTATATCCTGAAAAAACTTTATCTGCATTTTCAACTGTTTTTGCATAATCATCAAGTACTTTTCCACTAATTCTTTCCTTTGAAGGAACAGCGTTTTGATTATAGTTTATTTTTACTCCAGCATCTGCTACTCCTTTTAATGCAGCAAAAACTATACTACCATGACTTGGAGTTTTCATTCCAATATCTAATATTCCTTCATTTTCTTTTACTAAAAATTTCTTTCCTAATAAAAATCCAGTTAAATATGCTGATGGAGTATTGTTTGTTCCATAAAATGAATAATTTTTTAATTCTCTTGAATCAGCAAATGCTATGGTTTCATCACCTTTTGGATTATATTTTATTGCTTGTACAGTGATTCGTGTATTTGTTGTTCTAACAACAATTCTAATTTTTTCTGATTTTACCATTGCAAGTCTTTTTGCATAATCTGTTTTTCCTTCACCTCTTCGTCTAAAAGGAGTTTTATAAGTTGTTGTAACTGTCATTTCTTATCACCCACAATATAATCTTTTACATATTTTTTTCCTTTGAAATAATTACCCTTTATTTTTTTGTATATGTTTCCATATCCAAGAGTATTAACTGCTTCAGGATTTTCTTTTCGCATTTCTCTTAACATTTGTCTTTGTGCTCTTACTTTTCCAATCCATGTTTTTTTCTTTTCAACCCTTGTTTTTTTAGTTCCTTTTCTTTTTCCGTGTCCACTTCTTCTTCCTTTCTTTTTCTTTTCAGCAAGAACTCTTGCTCTGCCTCGACTTTGATTAACTAAAGGTTTTTTCTTTACTACTCTGTCTGCAATAAGTCCTCTAATGTCATCTTTAGTCATTGCTTCTTTTGCTTTTTCGGATTTTGTAGGGTCAATATAAATTCTTCCCACTCCAACTTTTAATATTTGTGCAGCAAGTTTTTTTATTTTATTTAAGTCCATCTAATTCACCTAATTTAATATCCTTATTTTTTTATCATTTGCTTTTGTAATAATTTCGTTTCGCTTTTTCTTTCCAATTGTTGCTCCAATTCTTGCAGCTTGTGTTTTTGAATCAATTTTTTCAAGATCTTTTGTATTAAATACCATTACTTCTCTATATCCTGAAGCATGAACTCCTTTTATTGTTGCTGGGTTTCCATAACCAATTTTTGGCCTATATCCATGATTTATTCCTTTATCTAAATCAATTCCATGAGGTTTTCTCCATTTATCCCATTTAGCAATACTTTTTCTTCTTAAATTTTTCTTTCCAAATCTTCCTCTAAATGTAGGGTGTTTCTTTTTTATTTTTATTTTTTGTTGTGTTTCCCAAGCTTCATCACTTTTTTTCAATTCAGCTTTTTTTACCTTTTCAATAAATTTTTTCTTTGGTGTCTCAACTTCTTTTGCTTTTGTTTCTTTAACTGTTTCTTTTTTCTGAACTTTTTTTGTATCTTCTGTAGATTTTAAATTTTTTGCTACTTTTTTAGTATTATCTTTTTTTATTTTTTCTTCTTGTGTAGTTTCATTCATTCAGACACCTCCTGTTCTTCAATACTTCCTACTTTTATAATCTCTTCTTCAGTTTTTTCTTCAATGTTTCCTCTTTTTGTTAAATATATTCCATCCTGGAACCTTCTTATATCCTTCTTTCTAACTTTTGTTGCTTGTTCAAGGTTTGCTGTAGTTTGTCCAACATCTTCTTTATTAATTCCAGTAACTATAACATCTTCACCTTTAATTTCAATTTTAGTATCGCCCACAATTTTTGAGGTTCGTATAAATTTTTCACCAGTGAAATTAGTTATTTTCACTACATTTCCTTCAACTTTTGCAGTCATTGGAAAATGTGAATAAAAAACTTTTAACTCATTTTTATAACCAAATTTTAATCCTTCAACAATATTTTTTATGTGTGAATCAACACTCATTAATAAGTCAAGAGTTTTTTTGTTATTTGGTTTTCCTTCAATAATAATATTTTTTCCATCTTGGCTTAAATTTAATCGATGACTTTTAAAAGTTCTTTTTATTTCTCCTTTAGGGCCTTTCATTATTATTGTGTTTGAATCAGGAATTTCTACAGTAATGTCTTTTGGAAGAATTATTGTTTGTTTAAGTTCTTTTATTGTCATTCAAACACCCCTTAATATATGAAAGCGATTAGCCTTCCTCCAAGTCCTTTTTCTTTTGCTTGTCTGTGTGTCATTAAACCTTGTGGAGTTGACACTATTAAAATTCCAACATCTCTTGCAGGTAAGTATCTTTTTTCATATTTTTCATAATTTTCTCTTTTCACAGCATAGCGTGGTTTTATTGCCATTACTGTATTGATTTTTCCGTTTAATTCTACAGTGTATGAAAATATTCCTTTTTTCACATCGTGTTTTTCAAAATTATTTATATATCCGTTATCTTTTACAACTTTTAAAATCTCTCCAATAAATTTAGATGCAGGTGTGATTTTACATTCTTTTTTCGAAACGAATTCAGCATTTTTAATTTGAATTAATGCGTCAGCTATTGGGTCTATCATGCTCATATTATCACCTAATCATACTTCCTAAAACCGAGTTTTTCGGCATTGTCTTTAAAACATCGTCTGCAAATGTTGATATCATATTTTCTTATAAGTCCCCTTTGTGTTCCACAAAATTTACATTTTCTGTCTCTTTTTTTCATCTTTTCATTTTTTGCTTTTGGGTAACTCATAAAACTTCAACTCCCATTGCTTTTACAAATTCAATTGCTTCTGGTTTTGTTATAATGTGGTTTTTTCCAAGTTTTGCAGGTCTTATTTTTCTTTTACTAACTCTATATCCTCTTCTTTTTAATGAAACTAAAACATCAAATCCTCGTATTCCTAATTTAGGATCATATTTTGTTCCAGGAACATCAATATATTCTTTTATTCCAAAACCAAAATTTCCTCGTTGATCAAAATTTTTTGCTTTTAATTGTTTATCTTTTGCGACTAATGCTTTTTCGAGAAATTCTTTTGCATTGTTTTCTCTTAAAGTTACTTTCAAACCAATTTCTAAACCAGGTCTTAGGTCCCATGTTGGAATTCTCAACTGTGTTTTTGTTTTCATTGATTTTTTTCCAGTAATCATTTCAATAACTTGTTGTGCTTTTTTCATATCATCTGGGTTATTTCCAACACCCATATTTACAACAACTTTATCCAGCAGTATTTCTCTCATTTCCACGTTACTTCAACTCCTCAATTTCTTCTTTTCCTTCACCAATTACAAATACATTTGCTGCTGTTGTTTCAAATTCTTTATCTTTTTCTTTAAGTTTTATAATTTTTTCTCTTTTGGCAGTTCCTGGAGTAATTTCTAATACATCTGCTTTTTCTCCTGAGTGAGAACCTGCGATTATGTATACTTTTGATCCTGTTTTCATTGGTAATACTGAGATTATTTTTCCTTCAGGAACTTTTAATTTTAAAGTATCTCCAACTTTTGCTTCAATTCCTTTAAATAATCGTCCATCATGTGTTGTTATTTGTATTGCTTTTTTAATAGCTTTTTTACTTTCAATTTTACACAATTTTTCTCCAGTATCTTTTTCCATTTCTTTAGCATAAATTCTTCCTTTTTTATCAATTAATATTCTATATGCTTTTTTTGCAAGAGGGATTGAAATAATATCGAATAATCCAACTCCCATACTATAATTTTTAATGATTAATCCATCAACTTTTACTTTTCCTTCCCCTAATATTTTTTTAGACTCTTTAAGTGTTTTAGTTATTTTAAGTAAATCTCTTAATACCATTCCTATTGGTGCAGAAACTGCTTTTCGGTGTTTACCAGCTTTAGTTGTAACTGCCCAAGTATTTGTTTTTCTATCAACATTTATTGATTTTGAAACACTCATTGCTTTATTTTTTCTTTGTGGTCCTTTTTTACTCATTCAAATCACTTTCCTTATTTTACAAATAATTATTTTTTTATAACTCCTTTTTTTTGTCCTAATCTTTTAGCATCGCTTCTATCTAATTCTTCAATAATTATATTTGATGGATCTATTGGCATGTTTAATTCAGTTCCATCACTTTTTTTTCTTTTAACTCCTTCAATTTTTATTTTCAATTTTGCGTGGTCAATATGAATAATTTTTCCTGACTTACCTTTAAACATTCCTCTAACTACTTTTACAATATCTCCTTTTCTTAAAGAAAGGGATCTTTTTCCAATTTCTTTTTTTATTTTTTCACTAGCATGTCCTGCTATTTTTTTTACTCTTTTATGAGTAGGCATTTGCATAAATGCTTTTCTTGATTTTCTTGGTTTACTTGACATTATATCACCACCGGTGCCAATCCAGCAATTTTAGGATATCTTTCTCCAACTTCTTTTGCTACGCATCCTTTTATTTCTGATGCTTTTGGCAATCCATTTTCATCAACTAAAACAACCGCATTATCTTCAAATCTAACCCTAACTCCGCTAGGTCTTCTAAATTCATGTCTTGTTCTGATTATTACTGCTTTTTCAATTTTTCCTTTCATTTCTGGTTTTCCTTTTTTTACAACAACATTAATCATTGAAGCAATTCCTGCTTTTGGACTTGCTTTTTTTCTTGTTGTATAATTAAAAGCTCCAATCATATAAACTTCTTTTGCACCTGAATTATCAGCACATAATATTCTTGACCTTCTTGTAAGGGCTTTGTTATTAGGGATACTTATTGCTCTCATTTTTTATCACCTAAAATTTTCATAACTACAAAATTCTTTGTTTTTGAAATCTTTCTTGTTTCTCCAACTAACACTTTGTCTCCTTCTTTTGCATTTATGCTTTCAGGATTATGCACGTGTAATTTTGCCTTTATTTTTTTGTATCTTTCATATTTTCCTATAAAGTGTGTAATTTCTCTTTCAATTGTAACTGTTTTGTTTGACTTTGCAGAAATAACTTTTCCTTCAAAAATATTTCCTCTTATTGGATAAGTTTTTTCAACAGCTGACCCTGTGTTAGTATCTTTCTTTTCTTCTGTTTTAATTTTTTTTGATTTAACTTCAGCCATTTTAATTCCTCCAATCTTTAATTCTATCTTCTGGTCTTTTCATAATTTTTTTACCATCTATAATTACTTTTTCATTAATATCAAATTCAAAAACACATTCATTTTTTGGTAATACTTTTTCTTCATTTTTTGTTTTTATCTTAAATGTTTTCATTGTTTCATCAATTATATTTCCTGTTATTCCAATTCTTTCTTTTGCAAAACTTTCAATAACTTTAATTTTTAATCCAATCATTTCGTGTGCATAAATGTTTTTTGCATCAATTGTGTAATTTTTTCCCTCAATCATATTCATCATTCCTTTCTCTTATAAATTTTATGCGTCAATTTGGTCTTCCTTATATCCTTTTGAAATCAAAAAATCTTTTGCTTTTTGTTTTTGATTACCTTGTAATTCAATTTCATTATCTTTTACTGTTCCTCCACAAGCAAATTTTCTTTTCATATCTTTTCCAAGGTCTTTTACAATTGTTTTGTCATCAAATCCTGAAATTGTGGTTATAAATTTTTTAAACCTTCTTCTAACAACAACAATTTTTATTTTTTGTTGTTCTTTTGATATATTAGTTATATCAAAAAGGTCTTTTGGTAACCCTGAAACTTTGTCAATCTCCTGCATTTAACGACCTTCCTCCTGTCTTTTATTTAATTCTGTAAACATCCTTGCAATATCTCTTCGTAATTTTTTTATTTTTCCTGGGTTTTCGCTTTTAGTCCCAGATGATATTCTTGCTCTTTCTTTTGCTAATTCTTTTTTCATTTCAAGAATTTTTGAATTAATCTCTTCTGTTGCGAGCTCTTTTACATCTTTATATTTCATAATCATCTTTCCTTAATATTCTATTTTTTATCATCTTCATCATTTTTTATTTCAATTTTATCCTTTTTTTCTACTTCTTTATTTTCTATTTTTTTATCTTCAATTTTTTCTTCATCTTTTGCTTTTTTACTCTTTTCTTCTACTTTTTTCTTTTCTTCTTTATCTTTACTAATCTTTTTTTCTACAACAGTGTGTAATTTTTCTTTTTGTTCTTTAGTTAATTCTTCTTTGTTTTCTATTTTTTTATCTTCAATTTTTTCTTCAATAACTTTTCCTATTGGAGTATTCTCAGAAGTACCCTTAATTCCTTCAATAACTTTTTTAACATCAATTTTATCAGGGAATACAGTTTCTGGGTGTATTATTCTCAATTTTATTCCAATTGCTCCTACTTTGGGATATGCACTTGCTTTTGCATAATCAACATATTTTGTTTGATCTCCAACTTTTTTCATATAACCAAAAGCAATTCTTTGTTTTCTTTTTCTTCCAGCTTTTCCTGCAATTTTTCCTTTAACTGTAAGTTCAACTCCTTGTGCTCCAGCAGCCATAATATCTCTAACTGTTCTAAATGCAACACTTCTCCAAGGAAACTCTCTTTGTATCATACTTGCCATTTTATCAACAGTAGCTTTTGCGTTTAATGTAGGGTTAGTTATTTCTTGTATTTCTATTTGAGGATTATCTATTGCATAATCAGTAGCAATTTTTTCAGTTAATTGTTTTATTGTTTGACCCCCTTTACCTATTGCCAGGCCTGGTTTTGTAACATGAATTACAATTCTTGTAACTAACGGAGTTTTAATTATATCAAGATGTGTAAATCCGGCTCTTTCAAGTTTTTTTGCCATAAACTCTTCTAATTCCATTTTTCTTAATTTCTTTTGTATGTGTATATGATATGTCATTTTACTTCACTTCCATTACAATTACTTCTAAATGTACTGATTTTTTAATTCTTATTTTTCCACCAATTTTTCCTTTTGGTTGCATACTTGTTCTTCTTAATCCTTGGGATGCAAACCCATGTATAATTAACAATTTTTCAGTTTCTAATCCTTTAAAATCAGCATTTGCTTTTACTAATTCAAGTAATTCAATGAATTTTTTTGCTGTATTTACTGGATACCTTCCTGATTTAACTCCTGATTTTGCGTCTCCTTTTCGGTGAGCAACTTTTCTATTATATTTTCTTAAAGGCAATGCTTCTTTCATTTCAGAAATTCTTTGAAGTCTTGCAATTACTTTATCTATTTGTTGTCCCTTTATCTCTCTGAATAATTCAGTTGAGTATTTAAGAGACACGCCAGCATTCTTAATGATTGCTTTTGCAGTTTTACTCTCTTTTCCTGGAGTTGCTTGATAATTTTTTTTAGCCATACAATCATCTACCCTTTATTTATCCTCTCGCAGTTATAGCGGATGAACTCTTTGTTGCTCCTATTCCTGCCTTTCCGTGTTGTAATCTCTTTCTTGTAAAAATCATTTCACCTAAATAATGTCCTAACATTTTCTCATTAATATCTATTGTATCAAAAGAATTTCCTCTATGCACAGCAAACCTCAAGCCTATCATTGATGGAATAATAACCAAATCTCTTTGATGAGTTTTTATTGGTTTTGCTTTTTCTCCTTGCATTCTTGATTTTTCCATTTTCTTTAAAATGTGTTTGTCAAATCCTTTTTCGAGGGTTTTTTTTGCTCGTGAATTGCATAATTTTGCAAATTCTTCAACGCTTAAAGCTTTTAATTCTTCAATTGTTTTTCCTCTATATGTAAATTCTTTCTTAGCCATAATCGTCACCTTTATTTTTTCCTTCTTCCTGTTCTGCTTGATGCAATAGAACCAACTTTTCTTCCAGGTGGAGCATTTCTTGCAGTACTCTTAGATTTTCCTGGGTGGTGTTGTGCTCCCCCAAATGGATGATCTAATGCATTCATTGCTACTCCTCTTACTCGTGGATACATTTTTTTCTTTGATTTCATTGCAAAAAATTTATTTCCTGCTTTAATAAATGGTTTTTCTGTCCTTCCACCACAAGAAACATTTCCAATTGTTGCTCTTACATTTAATGGTAAATTTAATAATTTTCCTGAAGGCATTTTAACTATTGCTTTCTTACTATCTTTTGTTAATAATACTGCGTAACTTCCAGCAGTTTTTGCTGCAGCTCCACCATCACCTCTAACTTTTTCAATGTTAAATATTGGGCATCCTTCTGGAAGTGTTCCAATTTCAGTTATATTTCCTATTGCGATTGAAGCATCTTTTCCTTGTTCAATTCTTTGTCCTAAATATAATCCTTCAGCAGCAACTACACTTTCTTTATCACCATTATTAAATTTAATTTCAGCCATTATTGCATTTCTACCATTTTCTTTAATCAAATTAACGATTTCTCCTTTTATTAAATCACTTTCTTTTTCAAGACTAATGTAATGTGAATCGATTCCTTTATGTTTAGCTATAAATGTGTGTGTACCTCTTCCTCTTCTCTGATTTATTAATCGCTTTCCCATTTCATCACCAAATAAAAATTATAATACTCCAAGTTTTGTTGCAAGTTCATCTGCTTTAAATCCTTTTTTTAATTTAACAATTGCTTTTTTTCTTCCCTTTCTATCTCTTACTACATTTATTTTATCTACTTTTACTTCATAAGCACTCTCAACAACTTTTCGTATTTTTTCTTTTCCTGCTTTGTCAGAAACAATAAATGTTATTTTATTTTCACTCTCAATCATATTAACAGCTTTTTCTGTTACTAATGGGTGAAAGATAATTCCTAAATCTTCAAGTGTTTCATTTGTTTTTATAGGTGTGCTTTTAGCATTATCTTTTTTAGCAGGAGTATTTTTTGAAGAATCATTTTTATTTTTTGTTGTAACAATTTTTTCTTCGTTAGCCTTTACTTCTGCAGCTGCTTGTTTTTTGTCATCTTCGTTAAATTTAACCATTTTTTACACCCTTATTATTCTTCCTCATTAATTGGTTTTGAAGATTCTTTTTTTGATTTCTTTTTTTCATCAAGACTTCTTCTTTTTGCTCTTTGATTTTTTCTTAAATTAACTTTAACTTTCTTTTCTTTAATTATTTTCAAAGATTTTTCTTTTTTATTATTTAACTCTTCAATTGCTCCTATTGTCCAAACAACTAATCTTCCCGCTTCTCCACCAGGAGCAAGCAATTCAACATTTAACGATTTTATAGTTACTGCTTCAACACCAACTAAATTTCTTGAAGCTTTTAATGCTTTATCATTTTTTCCAGTAACAATTAAAACACTCTTTTTAATTTTTGTTTTTCTTCCTCTTGCTTTTCCTTTTCCAGCTCTTCTTCTAATTTTTGATTTTGCATTTTCTAAATCTGCTTCTACACCAATTTTTTTAAATGCATCTAAAATTTTACTAGTCTTATCTAATGCTTCAAATGAATCTTCAACAATTAAAGGTAATTCTCCTTCAAAAACAAATCTTGGTACAACTAACTTTTTATTAGTTGTTGCTGCTATTGCACTTGCTAATGCAAGTTTTTTTTCTTTTTTATTAATTTTCTCTTCAATAATTTTCCATGCTTTTGGTGCGTGAGCTCTTCTACCACCAACTGCTTGAGAAACTCTAGCTACTCGTCCACTTAATAAGTTTCTTCTATTTCTCATTCTTGGTAATCTTGCATGTTCAACATTTTTACTTCTATTTGCGGCTGGTGCTCCACCAACTTGTATTGTATAAGCAGTATTTTTCTTTCCAGCTCTAGGATCAGCTCCTTTTGGTTGTTTTTTAGCAGATTGTATTGCTAATACAGCCCTTCTTATTAAAACCGGTTTGTGTTCAGTTTCAAAAACTTTTGGTAACTCAACACTTCCTTTTGAAGATCCATCTATTCCAATAATATTTGCTTTCATAATAATCAACCATTAATTTATCAAAATTTTTTCAACAACTTTTATTTGTTTCCCCTTTTTTCGTTGTGGTCTTAAACTTTTTCTTAAAGAAATACATCTTTTTGTTGGGCCTGGTAAAGAACCTTGAATTATTGCATATTTTTCTTTAACCATTCCATAATTTGGATAACCTGCTTTTGGATTTATTTCTTCAATTTTATCAGAAATTTTTAAAATTTTTTTATTAAACTCTGTTCTATTTTGATAACCCATCTGTCCTGGTCGTGCCACAGTGTACATTACAGTACTTGGAGTCCATGGACTAATACAACCAACAATTCTTTGTTTCTTTGCTTTTGGTCGTTGAATTCTAACATTAAATCTTTTAATAACTCCTTGAATTCCTTTTCCTTTTGTTACTCCTCTAAAATCTAAAAAATCGCCTTCTTTTACTACATCTTCAATTGCAATTTCTTTTCCAAGTATTTCTTTTGCATAAACAAATTGATCTTCTTTTTTTCCACCAATATAAATTTCAGAAATATCAGGAGTTTTCTTAAAACCAAGTTTTGCTGGTTGAGTGTGAGTAAGTAAAGTAAAATATTCAATATCTTTAATTCCTTTTTCAAAATCATCCAAAGTGTATATTTTTTTTACAATTTTTTTATTATTATTTACTTTTTCAACATCTTTTTTAGTTTTTTGGCTTGGAGTTTTAAAATTAATTAATTTTCTTTTAAGGTTATTATCAATATTTTCAGCTAAAACATCACTTAATGGTTGAACTCCAATATCTTCTTTTTTATAAGCTCTTATACCAAAAACTTTTATTGAAGGGACAGCAATTATCGTTGCAGGTAATACTACATCTTGTCCAAAACTAGGGTTTCCTTTGTGTTCATTTTTTCCAACAATTTGAGTCATTCCAACTTTATACGCCATAAAACTAAGTGCCTTTGCTTCATTTCCAACCCCTTTCATACTAGGAGTTTGTTTGGCCGCCCTAACTCTAGGATAGAACGCCATTGATCCTCTTCTTGGTTGATTAAACGATGCCATATTATCATCTTTTTTAATTTTTATTCTTTGTACAAAGAGTACGATGATACCAAAAATAGACTTGAATTCAATTCAGTCAATTGGTATTTGTGTTCAGATTCTCACCAGATAATCCAAACATAGTGTACTCAATTACTTATTTCTTCTCTGCAAAAGTTTATAAAGGCTTCTGGGAAGTTAGTTTGTGATTATTACTTTAGTTGAGTTAACATCCTGGGCCCATATTGTATCATTATAATTTGTTGATACTTTTTTTTATTAATCATAATTTTATTGGTTTTTTTTTAATTGAATAACTCTATTTAATTATTTTTTTTAAAAAAATAAAAAAGAAAATGAAGTTTAATTAAACTTCAGTTTCCCATTTAATTACTTCATTTTCTTCTTCAACACTTCTGTATTTATCTGCTTGTATTAAAAGCAATCCAATTAGAACTAATACTACAATGAATATTAATCCCAGTGCAAATCCTTCTCCGAATGCAAACAATCCAGCTATTAATGCAACATCTTGTGTTCCTGTTGTTTGCGTAATTTCTTCACCATTAGAAGCAAATCTTACTGTCGCTGTTCCTGCTTTTGCGTTTTCTTCTGCTGACATTAGTACTTCTGCAATTGTTTTTCCAGGAGCAACTGTTATTATTCTGCTTTCTGCATTCCATCCGTTGGGTAATTCAAAGCTTAGTTGTCCTTGGAAGGATTTATTTGTTGGATTGTTAAATTCAATTATCAATCTTTTTCCTTCTTCAGTGTCTCTCGGAGTTACACTCATTGTTACTGCTGATAGTGAACCTCTTGCACTGTTTTCAACAATTATTTTTTGTGAAGAATAATTACACCCCTCAACTATTGGTTTTACCCATATTATTGCTTCATCTCCTGCAATTGTAACACTCACTTCTCTTGAAATTGCTGTGTTTTCTGGTAGAGAAATTATTGTAGGTGTGATATCTAATTCTGATTCAAATACAATGTCTGCTCTTTTTCCAGTGTTGTTTGTTATTGTAAAAGGAATATTTCCATAATTTTGAATAGAAATTCTGTCTGGAACATCAATTATTAAATTTGAACATGTTGCTGAATTGAATCCAATAACATTGTTTATATTAACATTAAAATTTTTTGTTCCAATTGCGTTGTATGAACATTCTATCCCATCAGAAAAAATTCCTCTTACTTTTACATAGTTTTCATATACTTTATTAGAACTTACTCCAGGTGAAGCAATATTAAGTATAATGTCAGCAACTTCTCCTGAAAAAGCATATTTTTCGAAAAATTTTGTTGTTATATTAACACCATTGTTTGATGTTTCTATATCTAAAATTTCAAATCTTTTAGTAGAATCATTTGTTATGTATAAGTTATGTGTTTTTTCACTATTTTCACTAATTGTAATATCATTTGCAGTTATGTTTAGTTTGTTACAAACTTCTTGTGGTGTTGAATCATTTTGAGTAGTTTCTTGAATTACATAAATTGTTGAAGTTTGAGTACTGAATGTGGTTGTCCCGTCAGTTATTCTTGCTCTTACTTGATATCTTTCATAACTATCATTTATTTCAAAAGCATTATTCCAAGTGTATGTCCTGTCTTGCCCATTTTGTAAGTTTATTGTTTGTGAGGGTGTTGAAAACCAATATGTGTAAGTTGATCCATTGTATTGATAAATATCTATGGAAATTGTTGCAGTTGAGTTGCAATTATATGTGCTGTTTTGGACCGTTCCAATTGTTGCATCTAATTTAATATCAATATATTCTCCATCAAAAACTGTTATGTTATTTAAATAATTTACTGAATCGCCTCTTAATTTTAAATCAAAATTTGTTATGCTTACATTACATGCATATGTAAAACTTGAAAACATTAATATAGCCAAAGCTATGCCTAATATACAAAAATATTTATTCATTAATTCCCCACGCTCCATATATAATAGGTTGTTTGATATTTAAAAGCTTTTCGTTTATTCACTGGAACAAGTTATATATAAATTTTCATTATTTACTTATGAGAATAACTTAATTCGATTGAACAAACTAAATAAACTTATTTGAAAAAAATACTTATCTTTTTAAAATTCTGTTTATCTTGTTTTGATTAAACCCAGAATAATCTTTCTAAACAAACAATTTTGCTAAATTATTGTGTGCTTGGAGCATCCGGACCAATCTCTATTTCCCTTGTTATATAAGATTGAGACACATTTGATCCCTTATTATACACTTTAGCAATTAAAACATAATCACTAGGAGAATACTTAAATGTATTATAAATAGAAGAACTATCAATCACAGATCCAGTCAAATTATACTTACTAATTGTCCTATTACTACTAACATCAATTAATTCATTCATATCATTTAATATAAAAAACTTTAAATCATAACTAATTGTTTTTGATGTAGACCCCGTGTTTAATATTTTCAAATCAACTTTACTAATTTCATTTCCCGCTGAAGATAAATGAATTTTGTCAAAACTAACTTCAATATCCCCCGCAATAGTTATTTTTTCAGTTTTATTGTAACCTATTTTTTCTTTATCATAAAAAATTTCGCTTGGGGCATCCTGACCAATCTCTATTTCCGTAGCAATATAGGATTGTGAAACATTAGATCCTTGATTATATAACTTAGCTAAAACCACATATTTCCCAGGAGAATATTTATAAGTACTATATATTGCTTGTGAATCAAATCCAACTTCTATCAAACTAGATAGATTAAGAGTTCTATTAGAACTAACATCAATTAGTTCCCCTTTTTCATTTATTATAAAGAATTTCAAATCATACCTAACATTTTTCTGAGCTTCTTCAAGATTTTTTACTCTCAAAATAACTCCATCTAATTGATTTCCTGCGGAAGACAACTTAATACTATCAAATGAAAACTCAACATTCCTTAAAGTAATTTTCTCTTGAATTTCAATGTCTGGTTTTGAACGAGCTCCTCTAATCACAGAAGGAGCGTCAGGACCAATGCTTATTTCTTTCCCTAATGTTCTTAATGGAGTGTTTGAACCAACATTGTAGAAAACTGCTTCAAAGTCATATGTTCCAACATTTACTGTGCCCATATATAATGACTGTGATTTAAAATCAACTTCAATTAAATCAGAGCCTGATAATGTCTTTTTAGAACTATCAGAAACAACAACAACTCCGTCTTTTGAAATTTGATAAACAACATCATACCTATAATTTCTTTGTGTTTCTAACTGGTTCTGTACTCTCAAAACAACACTTGAAACTTTGTTTCCGCCAGAAGATAACTCAATTTTGTCAAAATTAATTTCAAAGTCATTTATTGTGATAGTGGGTTCTTCAACACCATCATCAATCACATCATCAACACCACCATCAATCACATCATCAACACCATCATCAATCACATCATCAACA
>CAZKAC010000083.1:0-12071 GCA_964550725.1 uncultured archaeon | reverse complement strand
TTTGGTTGTTTGTATCTTTTTGGTTGTTTGTATTTTTTTGGTTGTTTGTATTTTTTTGGTTGTTTGTATTTTTTTGGTTGTTTGTATTTTTTTGGTTGTTTGTATCTTTTTGGTTGGTTATTGTTTGAGTGGTTTCTTTTTGCATTGGTTTTTTTGCAATGTTGTTTTCTTCTTTTATTTCTTCAGCAAGTGGGATTTCATAATCTGGGGAGTCATAAATATTTTGTTTTGAGTTATTTTCAGAAGAATTTTTTAAATCAATACCTCCGAGATTTTTTGCAGAATTTTCTACTTTTTGAGTTTTTTCTCTAACGTCTTTTTCAATATCATCCATTCCTGACTCGATTTTTTCCATTTCTTTTAATGCTTTTTCAGGGTCATCATCAACATTTTCATTAAATTTGCTCATTTTTTCTAATTCATCTGACTTTGGAGCAAATCCTTTTCCACCTCTAATTAAAGGATCATCTTTTGAAATGATTCTATTTTCTTGCATAACCATTGCTATAATTAATACATTCAGATATTAAAATGTGTCTTATTTAGTTAATTTGGTTATTTTTGAATTTTTTGAGATTAACTTGTTTTTTAATAAGGTAATAGTTTATTAAAATTTTTTATTTTAATACTTGTCCTGTTTGATTACTCCAAAAAATTAGGTCAAGTTCAGCAAAACTTATTTTATTTTTTTCACAAAATCTTTTCATTTTTTCTTCAATTTCTAAATATTTTTTTATTGTAATTGTTGGAGGAACTTCTTCTATAATTTTGCATTTGACTAAATTTTTTAATATGTGTCTGTCTAAAATAGAAATAGTTTCTCCAAAACCAATATTTCTTAGAAAGTGAGAAGATTCTTTCATACCATATCCATTAACTTCTTTAACTAAAAAATTTCTACATTGTCTTGGATTTTTTGGTAATCCATTTTCAGTTAAAATTTTTCTAATTTTGTTTTTTGGAAATTTTTTTTGTGCTTCTTCTAATCTTTTTGCTTTTGTTTTGTAAAATCTAACTTTTTTTACATATTTTTCTTTTTCAGATGATAAACCCTTGTCCAATAATTTGTGTTTTTTTAATTCTTCAATACATTTCATTGCTTGTTTAGCAGAACTTTGGGGGGTAAGTATACAAAAACAAAGTTCTTCATAAATTTTTTCTTCATCTTTCCAAGTTTCTTTAAACTCTTTTAAAGTTTTTTTTATTTTCTTCTCTAATAAAGGGGAAGTTTTACAAATATTAATCAATTAAATTACCCCATTATTAATTCATTAGTATTTTGCATACTCTCAACATATTCTTCAAAAAGTTGCACATGTCCTTTTTCAAATTTAGCTAATTCTTCAAAAAAATCTTTTACAATTCCCTCTGATTTTTCAGCAGCACCTATATAAAATTCAGCTGCTTTTTTTTCCCTCCACAAAGCAAAGAGTAATGCTGTCATTTCATCTTTTCCTCCATTTATTATTTTTGGGTGAGGAGCAGAATGTATATCAAAAATAATTTTTTCTGTTTTTTTAGCATCAATCATTTTTTTTAATTCTAAAACTTTTTTTAAGTGCATTTCTTCTTCATTAACCATAAATCTAAAAAAGTCTTCTAATTCACTACCTCTTGTTTTTTCAACTTTTTTTGAATAAAATAACATACTGCTAGTTTCAATATGTTCTGCCAAACTAAGTGCTTTCAAAATAGTTTCTTTATCATTAGGATTCATTTGATTTATTGTTTCAAATATTTCTTTTGCTTTAACAAAATCCATTTTTAATTCCCACCCCTTATTACAATTTATTAATTAAAATAAAGGCATTATCTAATTTAAATCCTTTGTAATTTTGCAATTTTTTTCTAAAATCTTATAGAATAACTTTTTAAAAGAAAACAACCTTAATTCTTGTTGAAAAAGTGATTAAAATGCTTGAATCAGTTGCTTTCATTCCTGATGGAAATAGGCGTTACGCAAAAAAATCAAATATTAATCTTGCACAATCTTACTTAAAAGGAACACAAAAAGCATGGGAAGTAATTGATTGGATGAACAAATATCCTGAATTAAAAATAGGTACATTTTATACTTTTTCTCTTAAAAATTTTGAACGATCAAAACTTGAATTAAAAGTTTTAATGAAAATTTTTGAAAAAGAATTAGACCGAGTAAAAAAACAATCAATTTTTTTAGAGAAAGAAATTTCTATAAAATTTATAGGCCATAATGAAAAGTTTCCTGAAAAAATTCAAAAAAAAATGTTAGAAGTGGAAGATTATACTTCACAGTTTAAGAAAAAAAGAATAAATCTTGCTCTTGGGTATGATGGACAAACAGAAATTGTTGATGCTGCAAAAAGATTTGCTGAAGATGTTCAAAATGGTTTGGTAAAAACAACCGAACTAACAGTTGATTCTTTTAGAAAATATTTATATTCTGATTTCAAAGCACCTGATTTAATTGTTCGAACTTCAAGCGAACAACGATTATCTGGCTTTTTAACATATCAATCATCATACTCAGAATTAGCTTTCGTTGATAAGTATTGGCCTGAATTACAACAATCTGATGTTGATAAAATATTTTCAGATTATAATTCAAGACACAGGCGATTTGGAAGATAATATTTATTTTAAATATGGATGATTGAAAGCATGTCAATAAAAATTGTGTTGGTATTTTTTTAGTTTTTTATTTGTTTATTTTTTATATAGTTTTTTATTTGTTTTTTTGTTTAAATCTTTTAACTATGTATTTAGTGCTAAATGAAGTGTTTTCATCTAATTCTTGTTTCATTAATTTTTTTCCAATTTTTATAATTTCATTTAATTTCGAATTGTACTGTCTTAGTGAATATTTTGTTTCAACAATTTTTTTGTTTTCTTTAATTATTTTTTCATTTGGATTTGAGATAACTCTTATTAATTTTTTTATAGTTTTTCTTTTTCTTAGTTTTTCATAATCTATTTCATCTAATAATTCTAATTGTTTATCAATAGGGTGTTTTGAAAAATCTTTTCCATCAATAATTAAGTGGGTATAAAATCCTGGAAATTTCATACCTTCTTTTTCAAAATCTCTCATAACAAAATCTAATTTTCTTCCAACAACTTGTTTTTTCGTAATCCATCCTTCCAAAAAAACAAATCCAAAGCCTTCAATAACTGATGTTGAAATTATGGTATGTGTTAAATAAAACAAATCCGCAAGAGTGTGTTGAATGATTTCTTTATTTTTATTTTTTTTTCTCTTTCCAGTTGGGCTAATTAATTTTAATCCTAAACCAATAGTTACTGGAATTTGTTTATTTTTTACATATTCTTTTATTTTTCCAGAATAATCATCTTCAACTTTTATATCTGAATCAAGTGTAATTAATAATTGGTATTCATCTTTTACTTTATTTAATAATTTCAAAATTAAAATTGCTTCAGCAATATTCTTTCTTTTTATTACTCTAACTGGGTAAAGTAATATTTTTCGGTCTTTAGAAAAAGTGTATCCCTCATCGTTAGCATATTTTTCAATATGGTTTAATAATTCTTTATCTTTAATTGGTTTTTGATTAAATTGTTTAATATGCAAAGCGTTTGGGAAATAAAATACTCTTTTTGGAGGAATTCCTGCTTTTTTTAATATAAATTCATCTCTTGAATTAATTGTGAAATAAATAATATTTTTTGTTAAAGGAAACCCTATTGTTCTTGAAAGTTTTAAGTTTCTTTTTCCAGTGAAAGTTTTTAATAATTCTAATCTTTCTGGTCTGTTATCTTCTGCAAAATCATGTACTTGTAAAATGACTAACAATTTTTTAGGATATTTTTTAGAAAGAATTTTTAATCCTTCTGAAAGTGCAGGGTTAAAAAATAAATTAATGTTATGTGCGTGAAGAACACAAAATTTTTTAAAATCAATTTTTTTTTCAAGATCTTTTGCTATTTCATCAGCAGCTAATAAAAATTCTTTTTTTGAAGAAAAAATTGTATCAAATACTCCTATTTTTTTTGATTTGATATGATTTATTTTTCTTGGAGGAAAATATCTTCCTTGATCACCTGGTTCAATAACATTAAGCATTTGTTTTTCAATAGGATAATAATCAAAAGAACGAATTATATTTTCTACTACAATTTTTACTCCTCCGTGTAGCATGTGTGTATGTAGTGCATAATAATTATATTTCATTAAAAATCAACATAGTTATAAATTAAATAAATATAAACTTAATGGATGGCTAATTTATTTTTTTTACGATTTTGTTTTTGAAATAGTTTTTGTTTATTTTATGTATTTTCTTTTTTTGCTTTTTTTGTTTGCTTTTTGTAAAAAATATATTTTAAATAGAAATAGCCCTGCCCAGATTCGAACTGGGGTCACCCGGCCCAGAACCGGATATCCTTGGCCACTAGACGACAGGGCTGTATATGTATGTGTGTTAAGAAAATTTATAAACAATCTGTAATTAATTTTTTTAAAGATTATTTTTCAGCTTTTACATACCAATCCCATGGTGGATTTTCATCAGGAAAATATTCTTGACCAGCTTCTTTCCAATCTTTCCAAGAATAATAAACTTTTTTTATTTCAATTTTTTTAAATCCAGCTTTTTCCATTCTGTGTAAAATTTCAAATCTATAAAATGCTTTTTGGATTCCATTATCAAATTTCACAGTGCTTTTTATAAAATCAATTTCTTTTAATAATTGTTTTCTTAGTTTTATTGTATGGTCTTTGTTATTTATTTTTTCAACTCCTAACATAGCTTGGTAGATATATGATTCAATTGCAGGTAAAACTCCTAAAAAAATTCCATTAAACTTAATTGTTTTGTATATATTTTTAAATATTTTATTAGTTTTTTTTGAATCGGGTTCAAGTATTGAATTTACACTTATTACAATATCGAATAATTCTTTTTCATTAATTTCTAATAAGTCTTTTATTGCACATTCAACATTTTTTATACCCTTAGTTTTATTTTTACATTTTTCAATCATTTTTTTTGAATAATCCCATGCATAAACTTGTTTAGATTTTTTTGAAAGTATTGGTAATAATTCTCCTATCCCACACCCCAAATCTCCAACAATTGTATCTTGTGAACAATGTTTATCAATGTCCCCAAATAATGGATTAATTATGCTATTTTTGATTGGACTAATAACTTCTGAATAATAATTCTTTGCAGAAGAATCCCATTCATTTTTCATAAAAAAAGATTAGTTGTTTTATTTTATAATTGTTTGTAAAAATTAGCTTCTTGATATTCCAATCAATGTTTTTGCTAAGAACCAATATTTTGGGCTTAGTGCCATTTTTCCAATAAATTTTGAAGGTGAATCCATATCTCCTTCTAATTGTAAAAATTCTTCAAATCCTTTGTTTTTAAGTTTTAACAATAACTTATCAATTTCTTCATTTTTTATTGAATTAAAATATTGTCTAATCTTCCAATGCATTTTTAATTCACGATTTATTTTTGAAAGATTTTTTTCATAATTACTCATTGGAGTCTTATGTTTTATGTGGTTTGCGATACTTTCTCCTAATATATTTGCTGCTTTCATTCCAAATATTACGCCCCCTCCACTAGTTGCTTTTGTGTGGAATGCTGCATCTCCTACAATTGTCATATTATCTTTTTGTATTCCTTGTAAAGGAGGTCCACAAGGAATTAATGCTGAATTTATTTTTCCTATTGTTTCAGGATTTATTTTTTCAGAAATAAATTGCTTAAAATTTTTAGAAATATTTTCACCTAATTTACAACCTAATCCAATTTTAGCATGGTTTTTATTTATTGGAATTACCCATCCAAAAAAACCATTTGAATAGTTTCCAAAATGTATTTCAACCATTTTTTCATTAAAATTTCCCTTACATGTTGCTTGTACTGAATGAATAAAATTTTCTTTTTCAATTTTTAATCCAATTAAATGTCTTACTGTTGAATTTACTCCATCAGCACCTACAATAAATTCAGCTTTTTTTAATTCGCCTCGTCCATGTGATTCTAAAAATAAACTATTTTTTCTAACATCAATTAATTTATTTCCTTGATTTATTTCAATTCCTTTTTCTTTTGCTTTTTTAGCTAAACTATAATCAAATTTTGCCCTATCTAAAACATATGCGACTGGGCTTGGGCGTTGTATTGTTAATTTTGTTCCATTCGGAGAAAAAATATGAGCTCCTTTTATTTCATTTTGTAAACACTCATTTATATCTAAATTTAATGATTCTATTCCAGTTCTTGAAATTAATCCTGAACAATGTTCTGGTTGTCCAATTTTTAAGTCTTCTTCATAAACTGAAACATCAAACCCTTCTTCTTTTATTTTTAGTGCAGTTTGTAATCCTGCAGGTCCAGCTCCAATAACTGCTACATTATTCATACTAATCAATATTGTCTTTGCCCTTAATATTTCTTTTTATAGTTGGGTTTTTCTTGAGGTTTAATCATATTTTTAATTTTTTCAAAAAAACTTGGTTTTCTTTTTGACATTATTGTCGCTGCTGTTGTTCCATCTCGACTAAGTATTATTTGTTCAACATTTTTATTCTTTGACTTTTTTTGTTTAATTGGTTGATTTGTTAAATCATCATCCATTATTTCTTCCATTATTGTTTTTTGAGTATCTAATTTTTTTTCAAGAACAGACATAGTAGTTTTTCCTTCTTTTAATAATTCTTCAGAACTTTTTATAGTGGGTAATTTTTTCTTCATTTTCATTGCATTAAAATAAATTATGATCCCTATGATGGTAATTAATGCAATAATTATTATTAAAGTATTAATTAATTCAGTCGCATCTATTTTGTGTCCTATCCCGCCAACATTAGTTTCTGGTAAAAAAATTAATGGGGGGGCAGTATAAACAGTGCTCCAGTTTATTGCATTCTTAGCTTGATTTTCAGTCATTTCTTTTCCCGAACTATAAATTATTGTTTTTGTTTCATCAGTTGAAAAATTAAATGCAATGGTTGGGTCATCTACAATTATTTCAAAAGGTTCATTTGCTTTTATCGTTTTAGCGCTTTGAATTATTTGTTTAGGTATTGCTTCAACAATTTTTAAGTTTGGAAAAAGCGAGTCAACAGGATTAATTGTTATTATAATTTTTACAAAATATTTGTCTATTCCTCCAGTATTATATTTCATTACAACAATTTTTCGAGTAGGATTATTTTTACTTATTAATTGAGTAGTTTCAAGTATTTGTTCTTCATTCAAATTAAGTCTTAACAATATTTTTTCAAGAGATTGTTTATCATAACTAAAAATTTTTTCATCAATAATTGTCCATTCAGAATTATTAGTTATTAATAAATATTTTTCATTAGCTGATTCAAACTTATTTTTTGCTAATACAAGATTAGTTTTCATTAATTCTAATCCTTCTAAATAAAACGCATCTGCTTCATTTTTAATTGTTAACAAGTCGCTAGGAATATCAATTTCAAAAATTTCATAGTTTATAAAATAATTTCTAGCTAGTTCTTTAAGATTTTTGGTTTGTGAAACAATTGATGTTGAAGTTGCATTTTTTACAATATCAATATTTAAGTTTGTTTCAAGTACATACAGATTGTTTGCTAAATCATAAATTTTTGCAGAAAAAATTTCAGGAGTAGTGTGTACTAAAGTATCAAAATTAAAAATATATTTATTTCCTCGCTTAATTGCATCTCCTAAATAAACTGCCCCATAATAAGTTTGAATTTTTGAAATTCCAAGATTATCATTTATATCTATCTCAACGGAGTGTGTTTGAAATACAGTTTGGCCATCTTCTAAATTCCAAGTTGCTGTCGGAGGAGTGTTATCAAAATAAATTGTTTTAGTTCTAATTATTTGGTAAGTTCCATCTTTAGCCCATATTTCAATTTTTATTTCATTATTATCTTCTCCTAGTTCAATAGGAAAATCAATTTCGGTTATATTGTCTAAGTTGTTTTTTAAAGTCTCTCGAGGCAAAGAATCTTTTGTTATGTATAAATAAAAATTGTTTACTTCTTTTGAAAATGAAATTTCAATTGTTGCTGTTTTTGGAGTATTAAAATAATCAATTATTTCTCCAGATGAATCTTTTATATTAAATTCAACAATAGGTGCATCTTCTCTAGTTCCTTGGAAAGTAATATGTTCTACTTCAGGAGTAGTTGTATTTGGTGATAAATTTCCTGCATTGTCTTCTGCAAAAACTTTGTAATAATATTTAGTTTCAGCCAAAGCAGTACTATCATAAAAAAAAGTATTCAAATCTTCTGTTCGTCCAATATAATTTGTTTCTGATGGATAAATATCATTTGATAATGATCTATAAATATTATAATGTGAAAGTCCACTCCCTCCCTCGTCAGTTGCTCCTGTCCAAGTTAAGTAAACTGTTAAATTATTATTATCTGCTTCTAAATTGCTTACTATGCTTGGTTGAGTTGCATCTACCATAAATTTATAAGTGTCTAAAAGAATATTTCCAGTTGGTTTACAAACTCTTACTTTAAAATAATAAGTTCCATTATCTAAATCATTTAACTGAGCATATGATGCAATATTACAATCAGCATAATTTGGGTTTAATGGTGAAGTTGTTTCTGAAGTTGAAATTGACCAAGTATACCTTGCATAATCTAATTCAAAATCAAATCTTGGAGAATTATCGAAACACCATTCATTAGAATCACAAGTAGTTGAAACAATTTCTGGTTTTATTGTTAAATCATATTCTGTTGTTGCAAAAAATTCAGAACTTTCTAAACTTATGTTTCCAGTAAAATCAACCGCTCTTAATTTATAATAATATGTAGTGTTTTCATCTAAATCTGAATCATAATAATTAGTATTTTGAGTATCTCCAATTTTTGTTGTTTGATCAGCAACAAAACCACTTGTTGTACTTCTATACAAATAGTATTGTTCAAAATCATTTTCTGTATTTTCACTCCAATTTAAATTAATATTAATATTTGAGTCTGTTGCTACTTCTCCAGTTGGAAAATTAGGTGCATTAGAATCAGTAAATGCAAACGAATAATTATTTGTAAATTCATTCCCAGCAGTATCACTTATTTTGACAGTGTAAGTATATGTTCCTCCTCTGTCAATTTTTAAATCAGTAAAATTACAATTAGTATTTGTTCCAGAAACAAAACATTTCGCAGTATCATTTGAATATAATTGTGTACTTCCTCTTTTCAAAGAAATTGATGCTTCTTCTAAAGAATAATTATCTTCAAAAAATATTGAAATATTTTGTCCATTTTTTCCATCTCCGCCAGGAACTTCTATATTTGGAGAAAAAGTTGTTATCATTGGAGCATTTATATCAAGAATTATTGAAGCATTATGATCTTTGCTAGATTCATTTAAATCATTATATTTTATTTGTAAATAAACATGCCTTGTTCCAAAAGAATTTAAACAACCATAATTTCCTGAATTTAAATCCCAGCTTTTTATAGAATTATAATTCTCATATGGACTAAATGTTGATTTGTCACAACTAAATTTCATTTGGTTTGCGTCTGTTGCATTAATATCTAAGGTTACTAGGGTATTAGTTGTATATATTGTCCCAGGATTTATTGTGAAAGAGTTTATTGAATTAGCATTAACTCCTAGCAAAACCCAAACAAATATAAGTATAACAATTATTTTTCTCAAAAAAAAATCCCCTTTTTTATTTTCTTTAATGAATAATGTATTTCTTGTTTAAATAATTATTGAATTTTATTAAATTCAAAATATTCTATTAATTAACAAAAATGTGAAGTTATTTATGTATATTTTAAACATATAAAGGGGTTTAAAAAATTAAATTTATTTTGAATTGTTCAAAAAACAATTATTTTTAAAATTAAAAAAGAAAAATGAATCGTTTGATTCATTTCTCTTTATAAGCCCATTTTTTAGTTGTTTGATTATCACTTTTGGTTTTGAATTGGTTTTTTATTTTATCAATTATTGAATCATTGTTTGACCCAAAATCGTTTCCTTCTTGTTTTAATGAGACAAAAATTATTGCACTTACTACAATAATTAATACTATTGCAACCAAGAAATAACTTATTATCATTCCAAAATTGATTTCATTTTTTAAATTTGAAGTGTCAGTTTCACTTGTTAATATTATTGGAGGGCTTGAAAATTTAGCAATTATATTACTATCTAATATTTCATTTGCTTGTGATTCAGTCATTGCTCCACCAACACTATAAGTTATTGTTTTGCTAGCTCCCTTAGCAACATCTAAGTTAAATTCAAGTAATGGATTTTCTTGTAGTATATCAAAATTAAAATCTGAAAATACTTTAGATGCACTGTTAGTAAGTTCTGTTGGAATTTTTTCAATTATTTTTATTTTATCAAACTCACTAGTGTTAGTAAAAGTAATTTCAATTTTTATATAATATTCTGCATTTTCACCTTCTCCTACTTTTACTAAAATTATTTTTCTTTCAACATTTGATTCTGAAATTAATTGAATTGCTTGTTCACGTTGTTCTTCGTTTAAACCAATCTTATCAAAAGCTTCTGTTAATTCATTTGGCATTTGATAAGTCATTATTTTTCCAGGAACTTCTTCAAATTTCGCGGTTAAATTTATTGATTGATATTTTTCTTTTGCTTGTTTAGCTCTTGCTTTTGAAGTTTCTACATCTAATAATAAAAGTTCTTCTGCCTCTTCTAACAAAGCATCAGCAGATTCTTTTTGTATTTTTAATTCAGCTGGGAAATCAATTCCTTGTGTTGCAAAATATTTTATTAAATCATTCACAATTGCTTTTGCGTTTTTAGCTGAATTAATTTCTGCTTCAGCATCTTGTTTAGGTGTCAAAATATTAATTATTTCTACACTTTTTGAAAGTTCTTTTATATTTCCTGCTTTATCAGTAACTTTTGCTTTCAATATAATATTTTCATTATTAAAATCAGTTGTATCTATTGTGGCTTCATAAATATTTCCATCTTTTTTGTTAGCGTAAAATTCTTCTGTTCCAAGAGTAAAAATAACTCCATTCACAAGTTTATTATCACTCGCACTAACTCTTACGACAACATTTCCCGTAAAAACTTCAAGCACATTATCCCATTTGATTGTGGGTAAAACATTATCAATTATTACACATTTTTCTGTTGAAGTTATATTTTGTTCATCTGTCCAAAAACAAATTTTTTCATAACCAGTATCTATTAAAATTGTTTCTTCAAGCATACTAACATTACTAGTTGGGCCTTCTAATGTTTGAGTTGAATTACCAACTCCTCCCTCAGTTTGATAATATCTATATTTTATTCGTCCATTAGTTATTTCTTCACTATATGTTCCTCTTATTGTAAGAGTATCTCCACTTTTTGCATAATCGATTAAAACATTTCCTTTTTTTACACTAATACTTGCACTAGGTGTAGTGTCATCTCCCGCTATAGGAGTCGCTGTTGCTTCGTCACTTTTTATACTTTCATTTCCTGCATTATCATAAGTAGTTACTTCAAATTCATATTCAGTTTCATTAGTCAATCCATTAACTGTTGTACTTGTTCCATCTGTAACTGTTTTGTTATGTGTTCCATCAACATATATTTTATACCCTGCATTTCCTGATAAATTATCTACTGCTGGAGCAGTCCAAGATAAATAAACTTCTCCATCATTTGCTGTCGCACTTAAATTTGTTGGCTTGTTTGGTGCTGTCCCATCATATTTTACTGTTGTAGTTGTTGTTGTCGTCCAATTTCCTGCCCTGTCCATAAATGCAACATAAATTGTTTTTGTCCCATCATCAGTATTACAATCATATGTTGTTGCAGTAATATCAAAATTAGTTATTGTTTCTGCATAATCTTCTATAAACCATTTTCCACTTGTTATGGCACTTTGCCCACAAGAAAACGCTACTTTGTCCATACCAGAACCACTATTGTCATTTGCTAAAACAGTGAATGTCGGTTTGTCTTTGTTTGTCCAATTTGTAGTGTATGGGTTAGTTGCACTCAAACCTGTTGGAGCATTAGTATCAATAATAAAATATATTACTCCGCTTAAATTATTTCCTAAAACATCATTCACATCGTAACTAA
>CAZKAC010000082.1:0-11704 GCA_964550725.1 uncultured archaeon | reverse complement strand
AATTTTTATTTATTTTTAATTGAACCCTAATTTCATTAATAATTATTTTTGAAATTTCTTTTAAATCATCAACAACTATTAAATTCATCCCAAATCTTTTTCTATTCATAAAAAACACTCAAAAATAAAATTGACTAAATTTTAAATACATAAATCTAAATAACTAAACAATTTAACAATAATCTAAACATTTAAAGTATATAATACTTTTAGTATAAAAATAATATTTAACTAAATTTATAAAATTAAACTGTAAGAAATCATTTATTAAACATAAAACACTATTTTTTTATATGAAAAAAGATAAAAAAATAATTATTGTTGGTGCTGGAATTGGTGGATTAGCCCAAGCTTGTTTACTTGGAAAAGAAGGATATGATATTACAATTATTGAAAAAAATTCTTCTATTGGAGGAAGGGCAAGAGTTTTAAAAAAAGATGGATTTGTTTTTGACATGGGACCTTCATGGTATTTGATGCCCGAAGTTTTTGAAAATTTTTATTCAGAGTTTAAAAAGAAACCAAGTGATTTTTTTAAATTAAAAAAACTCGATCCAGCATATAGAATTTATTATGAAAATGAAGGACGATTAGATGTTCCTGGAAATAAAAAAGATACTGAAAAACTTTTTGAAAAAATAGAACCCGGTTCAAAAAAACAATTTATAGAATATATTGAAAATAGCAAATATAAATACAATGTTGCAATGGATAAATTTCTTTATAAAAATTATGACCATTTAACTGATTTTTTTAAATTAGAATTAATTACAGAAGTTATTCCAATGCAATTATTCAGTTCGATCGATTATTTTGTTTCTAAAAAATTTAAAAATCCTAAATTAAAAAAGATTTTAGAATATAGTATGGTTTTTTTAGGTGGTAGTCCAAAAAACACACCTGCGCTTTACTCACTTATGACTCATGTTGATCTAAATTTAGGTGTTTGGTACCCAATTGGAGGATTATATGAGATTGTAAAATCTCTTGAAAAATTATGCAAAGAATATAATATAAAAATAATTAAAGGAAAGGAAGTTACAAAAATCTTAGTTAAAAATAATAAAACAATTGGAGTTATTGCAGAAGGTAAAAAATATTTTTCAGATTTAGTTATTTTAAATTCAGATTATGCCGATGCACAAATGAACTTATTAAAAAAAACAAAAGAATATGTTCCAAAAGAAAAATGGAATCAGAAAGTTATTGGTCCATCAGGATATATTTTATATTTAGGAATTAATAAAAAAGTAAAAAGTTTAAAACACCACAATCTGTTTTTAGCAAAAGAATGGAACGAACACTTTTCAACAATTTTTGATAATAAAAAATGGCCAACTAATCCATGCTATTATGTTTCTTGCCCTTCAAAAACTGACAAGAAATCTGCACCAAAGGGGTGTGATAATGTTTTCTTTTTTGTGCCAATTGCCCCAAATCTAAAAGATACTCCTCAAATTAGAAAAAAAATGTTTGAATTAATAATGAATGATTTTGAGAAAAAAACCCATGAAAATTTAAGAAATTCAATTAAATTTAAAAGAATTTTTTCAGTAAATGATTTTAAAAAAGATTATAACTCATTCCAAGGATCTGCTTTGGGACTAGCTCATACTTTGTTCCAAACAGCTGTTTTTAGACCCCATAATAAAAGTAATAAACTCAATGGACTTTATTTTGTTGGAAGTTATACCCATCCAGGAGTAGGAGTACCAATGGTAATTATTTCTGCATTAAATTTAAGGGACAGGATTTTAAATGAAACAAAATGAATTTGATGAAATCTTCAAAAAAGGAAGCAAAACATATTTTAATTCTAGTTCTTTTTTTTCAAAAGAAGTTAGAAAAAATGTTTCAATATTGTACGCATTTGTAAGAACTGCTGATAACTATGTTGATTCTATTCCCCAAAACAAAAAAGGTTTTATGCAATTTAAAAAAGATTTTTTTTTAGAAAGAAAATGTAAAAAATCAAAAAATAAAATAATTAAAAATTTTGTATCACTTGAAAATAAATTAAAATTTGAAGACAATTGGGCAAAATCATTTTTAAACGCAATGGAAAGTGATTTGAGAAAAAAAACATATTATACTATAGAAGATGTTATTGAATATATGCATGGCTCAGCAGAGGTGATTGGTTTATTTATGGCAAAAATACTCCAACTTGATAAAAAAACATATAAAAGCGCAAAACTTTTAGGCAGATCAATGCAATATATTAATTTTATAAGAGATATTGATGAAGATTCTAAACTAGGTAGAAATTATTTTCCAAAAAAAGATATGATTGAATTTGGATTTAAAAATCTAAAAAAAGAAACCGCCCTAAATAATATTAATGCATTTCAAAAATTTATTAAAAAACAACTCACTTATTATAAAAAATGGCAAAAAGAAGCAGAAAAAGGTCTCAAATATATTCCAAAAAATGAAAGAATTGCAATAAAAACTGCGTCTGATATGTATAATTGGACTGCAAAAATTATTGAAAAAACACCCGAAATAGTTTATGAAAAACAAGTAAAACCATCCAAATTAAGAATTTATCTTACTGCATTAATTAATAGGGTGATAGCATAAGCACATACTTATACATAATATTTTTTATTGTTTTTATCCCCCTAATTTATTCAATTATAGGAAAAAAAATAAAATATTTAAAAAATTGGAAAGCACTTTTAACAACAATAACACTTATTGGAGGAGCATTTATAATCTGGGATATAACTGTTACTAAATTGGGACATTGGGCATTTTCAGACGCACACATAATTGGATTAAAATTATTTGGACTACCTATCGAAGAAATATTATTTTTTGTTGTTGTTCCATTTAGTTGTTTATTAATTTGGGAAATGTTAAACTATTTAATCAAAAATGAATTTAATCCAAATGAAAAATTTTTTAATTATATCCCAATAATAGGAACATTAATTATTATTTTAGCATTTTTGTTTATTCAATTAGAATATACATTTATTGTTTTATTAGCAGTAGGTTTTTCAATAATTTATACCTCTAAAAAAACTATTTTGTTTAAACAAAAAAAATATTATTATTTTATTTTAATCACATTTATTTTATTTTTAATATTTAATTATATTCTAACTTCAATCCCAATAGTAACATATAATCCATCAACAATAACAAACATTAGAATTACAACTATTCCATTAGAAGACTTTTTTTATAATTTTGCATTATTAACACTTTATCTAACAGTTTATGAAAACTCAAAAAAAACCCGGAAGAAAATAAACTCCTAATCTAGAAATAAAATATAATCAAAAATTAAACAAATAAAAACTTTAACCAAATTACAAAAAAATAAAAACTATTGGGTGTTAATTAATTTATGTTAAATCTTAAAAACCCATTAAGAATATTTTTATACAAAGAATTTATATTAGGGCTAATCATAGTATTAATTATATTAAGCATAGGTACAATAGTTTACACACATGTTGAAAATATTTCTTTTTTTGATTCATTTTACCTAAGCGTAATAACTCTCACAACCATAGGTTATGGCGATATTGCTCCAAAAACTTTTTTAGGAAAATTATTTACGATTTTTTATATTTTTATAGGACTTGGATTAATATTTTCATTTATAAGAACAATAAACAAATTCCAATTAGAAGAATACAAAAAGTTTACTTCAAAGAAACATGAAAAATTAGAAAAAAATTTATTAGAAAAATTTTCATAACCAAATTTATACTTAAAAAATATCTAAAAATATGTTAAAACAAAAAAACATCTATTTAAAAAGTTAAAAAATATTCTATTTATTAAAAATATAGGAGGAAAAATTATGGCAAAAGATATTAATGTACTAGCTTTAGTTTCAGTACTATCTACCTTACTAATTCCTTTAGTAGTGCCGTTGATAATTGTTTTTGCAAAAAAAGACGATAAAGAAGCAGTGTTTTTTTCAAAACAAGTAATAGTACTTTCAATAGCATCACTAATTGGAGTAATAATCTCAATGGTCTTAATCATAGTCCTTATAGGAATAATTTTATTACCATTAGTAGGATTAGCAACATTAGTAATGTATATCATCCTTTTAATTAATGTAATAAAAGGAGAAACTAAACCATTACCAATAATTGGAAATATTTGGAAATAAATCTAAGAATAGGCCTACTTTTTAGTAGGCTTATTTTTAATTCACAAAAAAATTATTAACTTAAATTTTTTTTAATAAACTAAATTAATTAGTATAAATCACTAAAGTTCTGGCTTAAAAAATTTATCAAACATTTTTCAAAAACAAAATATATTTTTTATATAATTAACTTTATCTTTTAAAAATAAAGAACAAGCGCGGAAGGAGTGCGTTAGAAAAATAGTTTGAATATGTTGAACCTAGTTTTGTTTAAAAAGAACAAAAATAGATGGTTTAATATGGAAGATAAGTTTCATGAATATGGTAAACAAATAGATTGTTTGATTGCTAGAATTAATGGTGAAAAGGTTTATATTTTTAAAATTTCAATTAATATTAATGGGTACAATTAACAAAGGTCGAGTTAAACGTTTTGTCGCGAGTTTTTTTGGTCATGAACAAGCATCAATAAAATTTATTACAAACCCTAATAGTATTAGGAGGCGGTTTGTTTCTTTATGGGGTGTACATCCTGAAAGTATTTATGGGTGGTCTGCGCCTAGAAATAGTTCTTCTCAGAATTGGAGAAAAACACTTGTTTTTATTAATAAAAGAATACCAGCAAGCCCTAATAGAAAAAGATTAAATCCTGAATTAGAGTGGACAGCAACACACGAAGTAGCACACGTTTATGCTGAAAGATCAAAAAAAGTAAGTCAACCAATGCATGAACATTTTGCTGAACTAATAGCTTTAGAATATTTATCTGAAGCACACCCACAAAAACTAAAACAAATAATAAGCGCTTGTCAGAATAAAAAAACAAAAAACCCATTAATTTTATCAATACCTTATGATGTTATTCAAATTCATAAAAACTTTCCCCCAGAAATAAGAAAAGAAATAATACAAGATATTGCAAACAGAAAAATAACGCGTATTGAAAAAAAATTTTATCAATATTTATATAATAAACAAAAACAACTAAAAAAACCAAATCAACAATATTTAACTCAATTAAAAAGTCAAATAGACTGGCATTCACAAGAAGGAACAGAACTACCATTTTAACCAGCATGGAACTTAACAAGCTATTAAATATTTAACTAAAAATAGTATTATGGCCCACAGTGCTGACTATTAAATAAAAACCTTGGAAATTGCCAAAAAATAAAAAAAGCATAAGTATTTAATCGACAAAAACAATTGATGTTTTATGCAGATAAGAAAATACCAAAAATCTGACTCTTTAGACGCAGCAAGGCTGATTGCAAAAACATTTTCAGAATACAATTTTCGCGAAGGGTCAAAAAAAGCTGTTAAAGCATACACTACTCGTTATTCACAACCTAAAAAGGAATTAGTTGAAATGTTTGAAAGAACACCAATATTTTTTGTAGCAATAGAAAACAGTAAGATAGTCGGAATAGTAAGAGGTGTAAAAGGCAGACTGGTAAACCTGTTTGTTGACGGCAAGCACCATGGCAAAGGAATCGGAAAAAAATTGTTAAACAAATTTGAAGAAAAAGCTATCAGTGAAAAAAATACAATAAACGTAAAAGCATCCATCTTTGCTATCCAGTTTTACCAAAAAATGGGCTACAAAAAAACAACCAGCATAAGAAACATGCGCGGACTGAAAGTACAACCGATGAAAAAGATTTTTGGAAATCAACAAAAATAAGGATATATTAAAATACTAAGCTAATTTCAGATATTTATGAAAATAAGAAAAGAAGACGAAAAAGAATATCCCTTGACTGATTTAGAAATTGTTAAATTAAATAAAAATTATTTGAGTTTATCAAAAGAGTTTGATTGTGAAATAAAGGATTTGAACGATTTTTTGGTTGATGATTCATTGAATCAAATAAGAGAAAATGTTAATATAACATATTTATGGATTTCAAAAAAACAAAAAAGGATCTTGGGATACATTACAATATGTAATGACTCAATTCATTTATCAGGAAGCAAGAAAGAAGAGATGAAAAGAATAGGAATTGCTTACAAGGCTTTGCCAGCATTAAAAATTTGCAGAATGGCAGTGGGATTAGATTTTGCCAACCAAGGTATTGGCTCAAAAATGATTCTTTTTACAATCAGCTTGATTAATAGAATTAACCGATTCTCAGCATGCCGATTTTTAACTCTTGAAGCAAAAAACGAACCATCTTTACAAGAATCAAAAAAACCAATACACTTTTATAAGAAACTTGAATTTAAGGTGACAAAAGACCGCTGGGAAGGAAGCTCCTATATCCTGATGTACCGCGACTTACATCACTTATTAGATATTAATTAATCTTTGAAAAAAGTGACTGGTTTTCCTTTAATAATCGCATTAGTTTTCTATCTACATTAGAGGGACCAGCCTGATTAGTCTTCCTCATTTGATCTAAAAATCTAATCGCATCTCTACCAGTTAATGTGGGTGTTGCCCTAATAGGTTTAGCCATAATCAATACCTCTAATAGTAATAGTATTTTTCAAGTAATTAATAAACCTGCCGTTATCCAGATAAAAAACAATTTCCAACAGAATTTATATAACACAATAATTAAAAAATACACTAAATTTATACATAATTAATTTTATTATGCAAAAAAATACAAAACTATTCAACAAAAAATGAGTACTTTACACAATTGATTATGCATAAACAAAAATAACCATTCACTTATCCGCGCTATAACTTCAAGGCGAACGCGGAGAGAGGGATTTGAACCCCCGCTTCCTTACGGAAACCTGGTCTCAAGCCAGGCGCATTAGACCGCTCTGCCATCTCCGCAGAAAAATTGAGTTGGGTTTTATTTTTAAAGCTATTTACATAGTTTTTTATTTTAAAAATTAGTTTAAAAGAAATATTATTTTTTTCCAGAAGAACCAAAACCATTATGTGCTCGATCAGCATTAGATAACTCTTCAACTTGAATTATATTAACTTGTTCAAATGGTTGTATAATCATTTGTGCAATCCTTTCATATTTTTTTATATCAACTGACTCTTTTGAAGTATTATATAATATTACCCCTATCTCACCACGATAACCAGAATCTATTATTCCTCCAAGTGTAATTATTCCCTCATTAAGAGCTAACCCTGATCTTGAACGAATATTTCCAAAATGTCCTTTTGGTAATTCAATATGAATTCCAGTTTTTACTAATATTCTTTGACCCGATTGAATTGAAAAAAAATCAGATTTAATCTCTTTTTTTTCATCCCCAACAACTATTACAAATTCTCCAGAAGCATATAAATCAAAAGCAACATCTGTTTTATGAGCATATTTAGGTAATAATCTAATATTTTTACATATAACTTTAAGATCTTTCAAAAAAACACCAAATTTAGTTTAAAAATGACTAATTAAAAATTGCGTAAAGAAGGCAAACCAGGGATCCGCAAGCGGTTTGGCTCGCCTCCTTTAACTCCCAACACATTCAATATTATGAGCTTACTCATTTAAATATATAACGCTATAGAAATCCCAACCTCAAAAAAGGAAAGGTTAAGTTATTTAAATAGAAAATGTCTTTATTTATTAGTAAAAAAAAAATTAATTATTATGATTATGTGTTAACCATGGATGATGAAATTGCGTTTAAAGAAGATGAAAATATTTCTAAAGAATACCCTAAAGAAAGTGTAGAAAAAACAATCGACACTTCAACAGATATATTTGATGATGTTTTTGGAGAAGATAAAGAGAAAATTGAAGCAAGAAAAAAAATGAGTGAAAGAGCAAAAGAATTAGAAGAAAAAATGTTAAAAACTAGACAAAAATCAGAAAATACAAGTGATAGTATTTATGAAGAAAACGAAGATGACCCTGAAATTTTTCCAAGCGTAGAATTAAATGAAACTCAAATTTCTAAAAAAGAAGAAAACCCAATAGATACTGATGAAAAAATAAAAATCCCAGATGAAGAAACAGATAATAATGAAAAAAACAACACAAAAAAAGAAGAAGATAACATAAACGAAACAGATAACGAAGAAAACAACACAAAAAAAGAAGAAGATAACATAAACGAAACAGATAACAAAGAAAACAACACTGATGAAGAAAGTGAGAAAAAAAAGGATTATGAATTAAGAAAAAGACTTGGTAGAATTAAACAAAAAAGTATTGTGGTTGGTGGAGCAAGTAAAGATTCTGTTATGGGAGTTGAAGAAAAAAATATTGTTATTCCAAAAACAAAGGCGTTGCCTATTGAGAGAGAAATTATTAAGAGTGTTATAAAAAATAAAGCGAAAAAATATTCAAATAATGTTCCTATTGAAGAAAATTTAATAAAAGAAGATGGAACGACTGAAGAAGGAACTGAAGAATCAATTATTGATGAAATTAAAAAACCTGAAAGCAAATTAAAACCAAATTTAGATTTTTTAATGTCTGATCAAGGAAATGCGTTTATAGGTCGAAAAAAAAGTGTGTTAAAACAATATGGTGAAGAGTGTGGATTATTTATAGGACGAGTTCAAGAAGAAGATAAACACCATAAACATGTTTATTTGGATGGTTTAAATCCACACGTAGTTTTTGCTTGTGGAGCAAGAGGGACAGGAAAATCATATGTGTTGGGAGTTTTAGCTGAAGAATTAGCTATAAAAAATAAAAACATTGGATTGGTAGTTGTTGACCCAATTGGAGTTTTTTGGTCAATGAAACATCCAAATAAAGAAAATAAAGAATTAGAACTATTAGCTGATTGGGAATTAATGCCAAGAGGATTAGACAATATTAAAGCATTTATTCCAGTTGGAATGGTAGGATCTGTTCCAAAAAGCACTTATGATTCTACTTTTGCAATACAACCTGCAATGTTAACTGCTGAAGATTGGTGTTTAACTTTTGGAATCGAAAGATTTTCTCCAACAGGATTATTATTAGATAAAGGAATATCTAAAGTAAAAAAAGGATACACTAATATTGATGGAAAACAAATAAGAGGAAAAGAAAATACTTTTTCGCTTGAAGATATGAATAAATGTTTTGACACAGATGCTGAACTTAATGATAGAGATAAAGGTTACAAAGCAGATTCTATTCGTGCACTTGTTTCAAGATTTGATGCTGCAAAAACTTGGGGTATATTTGATGAAAAAGGAACCCCCCTAAGTATGCTTTCACGCGCGGGCCAAATGACTATTTTAGACACTTCGTTTTTAGAAGATAATGTTAGTGCACTTGTTGTTGGAATATTAGCTAGAAGATTATTACAAGCAAGAAAACTAAGTACTAGAAGAGAAGCAGCTGGAAAATTTGCAGAAACAACAATGGAAGATTTAGTAGAATTAAATGTACCCCCAACATGGTTATTTATTGATGAAGCCCACACCTTAATTCCTGGAGGAAATCAAAAAACTCCTGCTAGTAATGCTCTTGTTGAATATGTAAAACAAGGAAGAAGACCAGGATGTTCACTTGTTTTTGCAACACAACAACCAAGTGCAATTGATCCAAAAGTTTTAAGTCAATTAGATATTATTTTAGTTCACAAACTAGTTTTTGACGATGATATTAAAAGTATTACAAAAAGAACTCCAACAATAATTCCATTAGCTTATAAAAAACCAAATTTTATTAAAACTCTGCCAATGGGTGTTGCTCTAACTGGAGACAGACAAGAAACAACTACTCGTGCATTTATAATGAATGTACGACCAAGAATGAGTCAACACGAAGGAAGAGATGCGGAAACTGTAGAAGTTAAACATGAACTTGAAAAAGATCAAGTAGAAAAATTAGCAAGCAATATTGTGATGAAACAACTTGAAAAAGATCCCGCTATTGCAATAGAAACTATTGAACAAACATTAGACACTTTGAATCATACTTATAAACAAAAAGTTGATATGAAAAAAATATTAGATGATTTAAAAAAGAAAGGAGTTGTTGTTAGTGGAGAATATGTTTCAATACCAGGAAATGAAATTGAAGAAAAATTAACTGACCAATTAGAAGATGAACTTAATGAAAATACTCCAGTTAAAATTGATGATGATAAGGAAAAATTTATTGAGGATAATAAAAAAATTATTGATGATGAAGAGTTAGAAAATGAACCAAATTTTGATGAAAATGTCGAACTTGTTTCTTTACATGAATCAATTGATGAATCTAATGCAAGAAAATTGCTTGCTAACTTTAGATTGAAGAAAAAATTGTTTTTATTTGGAGAAGAAGAAATACTAGATAGACTTTCATTAAAATATGCAGTTATTTATCATATAAAATATAAGTATTCTTCTCACAAAGATGCTTTTACTGTTGGAGAAGCATATGTTAATTCTTTAACGGGTGAATTTATTCATGATGTTAATGGAAAATTAAAAGAAAGCCGTGGATTCAAAAAATTAAAAAGATTAAATGATGCTGAATCAAGTTTATTAAAATTACTTAATAAGAAAAAATCGCTTGATGAACTTTCAACAAGAATGAATATGCAAAAAGGAAATGTTAAAAGAGTTATTGATTCTTTAATAATTAAAAAATTAATAAATATTTCAAAAAATAAAGATATTGAATATTATTGTTTAAAAGAAAAATTAGATTTGCCTCTAAGCCCACTACATGCAATCTTACCAAGTATTGGTAAAAGACCATTAAAAGAAATTGAGTCAGTTTCAGCAATAAGACCTGAATTTGATGAAAATGAAATTTCAGAAATGTTAAAAAAATTATGGGGAACTGTTTCTGTTAAAGAGATAACAGAAATTTATTTACCAGTATGGGAAGGAATATTAAAAAAGAAAACCGGCGAAGAAAGAGTTATTAGAATAGATGCTATAAATGGAAATAAATTAAACTAAAACTATTTTCCATCACAACAAAAATAATACTAAATTATTATTTACAAAATTTTTTAACTAATGAATAAGGCCCATAAAAAGTTACTTTTTGTCCATAAATAATTAATTTTATCCCAGAAATATAAAGAATTATTTTTGATACTGGGTTTTTTTCAGCAATTAAAAATAATTCAAAAATATCATTAGATGTTAAAATTATTTTATTTTGTTTTTTCCATTTGTTAGGAAGTAAGGTTTCAAAACTTTTATCTGGAGATTCTAAAAAAATTTCACCAACTATTTGTTTAGATATTTTTTCTGCTAAAGATTTAGAGATTTTTTCAGAATATTCATCATTAAAATCAAGTTTTTTTAAATTTATTATTTGTTTTGAAAGAACTATATCTAAATTTGTTAAATATCTTTTTTTTTCATTTATTTGCATTCGAATATTTTCTAAATTATTTATAGTAAATGTAGAATTTTCACGCGCATTTTTTAATAAATCATTATCGGTTTCTCCTCGTTGACAAATAATTATTAATAATTTTATTAACTCTTCAAGATTATCAATTGGTTTTTTTATTTGTTCATTAAGTTTCATAACTAGTTTGTCTTTCATTTCAATATTTATTGAAGCTAGTCCTTTATCAGTTATTATTAACCGTGAATTATCTCGTTTTATTTTACCAAAAGACTCTAAATTTTTTAACGCCCTTGAAAGAGCAGCACGTGCAGAATTAGAATTATTGTAATTTGAAATTATTAAATTAAGTAATTCATTA
>CAZKAC010000081.1:0-10132 GCA_964550725.1 uncultured archaeon | reverse complement strand
TACTGCAGATGCTGTTGAAACTAAAAAAATTACACTAATTAATAAAAAAATATTTCTTAAATACATACTATTAAATTTAGGCATTAGATGTTTATAAATATATCTCAAATTTACGAATTAATTCAAATTTTTGAATAAAAAAAATCATTTTTAAATAAAAATCCATTTTTAAAAATTTGTTTTTTTTAAAATCTTTAAAAAAATCACAAAAAAAACTAATATTGATTTATATTTTAAAGAAAATTACCAAATAATTAAAATTAGTTTATAAAGAGTTTTATCTTTGATTTTTATGATGATTGAACGAATTAAACTCGCTAAAAAAGAAATAGTTTTAGTCGGAACTGCACACATCTCAAAAGAAAGTATTACTCTTGTTGAAAAAACAATAGAAAAAGAAAAACCTGATGTAATCGGAGTTGAATTAGATAAAGACCGATTGCACCAATTACTTTCAGGCAAAAAATGGCAAGAAATGAATATTGTTGAAGTTGTTAAAACAGGAAAAACAAATTTATTTTTATTAAGTTTATTACTTTCAAATATGCAAAAACAAATTGGAAAAAGCGTTGGAATAAACCCCGGTGCAGAAATGTTAGCGGCTGTAAAAATTGCCCAAATAAAAAAAATTCCAATACAATTATTAGATAGAAATGTAAACATTACTTTGAAAAGGGCTTTTAATGAAATGAGCCTTAAAGAAAAATTAAAACTCGGATATTCTCTTTTTGCTAGTTTTTTTGGAGTAGGAGAAAAAATTACTCCAGAAAAAATTGAAGAATTAAAGAAAGAAGACATTATGAACAATTTAATGAAAGAACTAGGAAAACAAATGCCATCAATGAAAAAAGTTTTAGTAGATGAACGAGATTTATTTATCTCCGAATCAATAATAACCGGTCCTGGAAAAAAAATTGTTGCAATTGTTGGAGCAGGACATTTAAAAGGAATTAAATCAACGATTGAATCTGGAAAAAAAATTAACATTTCAACATTATTAAATATGCCTAAGAAAAAAAATTATTTAAAATATTTAAAATATATTATACCAATTGTTTTTATTGGATTAATGGGATACGCGATTTATTCAAAAGGTCTAACTACAACTATTGACTTGTTAATAATTTGGTTTTTAATTAATGGAACATTTTCAGCAATTGGTGCTTTTCTAGCAAGGGCCCACCCGATTTCAATAATAACTGCTTTTTTTGCAGCACCATTTACTTCATTACATCCTGCATTCGCTGCAGGTTGGTTTGCCGCACTTAGTGAAACAAAATATAACCCACCAAAAGTAATGGATTTTGAAACACTTTCAGGATTAAACAATTTAAAAGAATTTTATAATAACAAAGTTACACACATACTAATAGTTGCAGCATTTACAAACATTGGTTCAATAATTGGAACAATTATTGCATTACCTACAATTATTAGCATTCTTGCATAGTTAAATAATTTAATAAATTATTACCAAACCTTTAACTAACTATCCAAATTGTAATTATTCAAAATTAATTATCAAACAAGATTACTAAAAATTATTTAAACAAAATTATTCAATTAAAATTATTCAAGCAATCTTGTAGAAATAAAATTATTCAATTCTTGCTCCCTCTCTTACTGAGTCATCTGCAAAAAGAAGTTTGTATTTATTTTCTTCATTTAAAACTCCAAGAATCATTGCTTCACTATCCAACCCTGCTATTTTTGCAGGATCAAGATTAAACACAAAAATTCCCTTTTTATCCTCAAGTTCTTCAACAGAATAATACGGTTTTATTCCCGCAATAACTTGTTTTTCAATCTCTCCAAAATTAACTTTTAATTTATATAACTTGTCTTTTCCAGGAATTTCTTCAACTAAAATTATTTTTCCAACTTTTAACTCAAATTTTTGCCAATCATCAAACGAAACCAAATAACCACCAATATTAATTATTAATGAAAAACTATTTTAAGTAATGTATTTTTCAAAATTTAATTAACCAACAATACTTAAATAATAAACTTAAAAATTAAAAAAAAGAATTAAAAAAAGAATTAAAATCAACTAAATTGATTTGTCCCAATTTTTTTAACCATTAATTTAACTACAAGTCCATTGTCAAAAATTAAACCAGATTTTTCCAAAAACTTTAATGAAGATTTTACTTTTTTTTGATTAAAAGAAGTTTTTTGACAAAGAACACTAACATCAGGACAGCATCCGTCCTCTAGATGGCTTAAAACCATCAATGATTCTCTATATTTTTCGTGCATTGGGAGCTTAAAAATTATGTAGATAAGTCATATTTAAATATTTCCCTAAAAAGTAATAAAAAAAACAAAAAAAAAGTATTTTATTAAAAATATTAATCATCTTTCTTTATTCTTTTTTATATATGGAAGCAATTTTCCTTTTTTTTCTGATTCACAAATTAATTTTTTTGCATAAAGTATTCTTTGAATAGTTCCAATCGCAGCAATAATAGCAATTAAAATCAAAGCAAATTCAATGTAATTATAATTTAAAAATGCAAAAAATATTGATAAAAGTAAAATTAATAATTTATCAGCATGTTCACCTATTGCAGGCCAATCATGATTATCAGTAATAATTATTAAAGCAACACGAGGTTTTGCGTATGAAGAAAGCATTGAAAATCCTAAAGCAAGAACAGTTGCTTCGGGATAAAAAATTACAAACGAACCAATCATCACAAAATCAACTGCTTTATCCACCATCGTTTCAAAATAATTACCAAAATTAGATTTCTTTTTTAATTTTCTAGCAACAGCCCCATCAATTAAATCCATTAATGGAGCAAGAATAAAAAATACTAATACTAAAAACCAGTTTTGTTGAGATACAAAAAATGCTCCAATTAAAGCAAAAATTAATCCAAGAATTGAAACTAAATTAGGCTCAACTTTTAAAAAAATAAAAGGAGATGCAAAAATTTCCTGAATAAAACCAATATTTTTTCTTATTTTTGAAATCATTTAAAACTACCTTTCTTTGATAAAATTTCTTTTTGCTAATTGTGTTTGAAAATGATGAAATAATTTTGCTTTTTTATTTATTATTACCTTAGTTTTTCTTTTCTTTATTTGTTTTCTAAATTCTTCCTCATTATGCGCATCAATCTGAGTTAAACCATTACCTATCTCTTCAGGAGTATGAGCATCACTCACTCCAAGTTGAGCAATTTCTCTCCAATCAGCAAACTCTTTTGATTTTTTATTAAGCCCTTGATAATATGCCCGCGCATTATATGTTTCAACACAATCAAATTTTTTCCATTCACTTGGAAAAGAAGAAAAATTTTTTCTTGGCCAATCAAAAGGATGTGGACATGAAAGTAATGCCCCTTGAGATTTTATCTCATCAAGAACCTCTCCAAAAAACATTTTTTGTATAGGCTTATTTAAAAAATAACCAATAACTTCCCCACTTGAATATGAATTATCTTTATGAATATTAATCTCTTGTCCAGGAATAACAAACACATCTTCCTTTTTTGCAATACTACGCCATGAATCTTTAGAAAAATAAGCATCCATATTATTATGATCAGTTATTGATACGCCAATACCCAGTTTCTTACAAACTTTAATTATTGTTTTTGGTTTTGAAAGAGCATCATTACTATATCTTGAATGTACATGTAAATCAAATAACATTAATATTATACTTAAAAAAAGGTTTTTAAAAAGAAGTTTTAAAAAAATAAACCTCTCAAAAAATAAACAATCAAAAAATAAACAATCAAAAAATAAACTATTAAGAAAAATTAAAAAGATAATAAATTTTAATCAAACAAGATAGAAAAATTTTCAATTACAACATCTTCATTAGAATTAATTATTGCATCTGGAGAAATTTTTAAAAACTTTTTTTCTCCAATTTTACAAAACAAACAATTTTTTTTGTGAATCAAATTATCTAAATAAACTTTAACTCCATATATCCCAATTGGAGGCAAAAATTCTTTTTCATACCCTGTTGCATCAAAAACTTCTAATTCATTTTTTTCAAATAATTCAAAAACTCCTAATAATTTTTTTAATTTTTCAAAATTTATTTTTGTTTTAATTGAATGAATAATTAAAAATGCATTATCATTTTCATCTAAAAAAAATTCACATTTTATTGCACATTCTGGAGAAATTTTAGTTTTAAAAAGTGCTGATTGCATACTAGTCTCTTGATTAAATTTAACTATCTTTGCATCAACATTATTAGCTTTTATAAAATCATCTAACATACCTAAACCTTCCAAAAATAAAATTAATCTTAAAAAAAATTATCCAATAATCAAAAGTTCAAAAAAATAAAAAAAACATTGTTAATTTATTTTTTAAAATTTTTCACAATTTTGTTCCCCATAGGAGTAATTACAAAAAATGCTCCAACTCCGCCAATAATCATTATTGCAAATAATAAATAAACTAATGTTGTTTCAGTCTCACCAAGTCCAAAAAATCCTGTTGCTAAAGATGATGTGTTTGTATCTGAAATTATTAAATTCCCAGGCATTAAAACAATTCGTGATTCAGAATCATCAAGTTCATTAGAATTTTCTTCAGAAACAGATGACACACATTCATTATTTTGCCAAATCCCACCCATGTTTTCACATTCTGATTGTGAAAAACAATTTTCAAGTTCACTTGGAGAACATACATTTACTGAAGGTAATTGTTCTTGTTCAACTGGTTCTTTTGGCGCAGGCAAAGCAGGACCAACAATCCATGAAGTGTTTGAGCTTCCTCCAGAAGAAGGTGTTGTTTGTCCAGTAGGAGCATTTACTACGAGTGTTCCTATTAATGTGTTATTTCCCTCATTTGTTTCCACAAATATGTTTGAAGGATCTGCCAAAACATTTAATTGATATGATCCTATACTTGAAACCCACGAGGCATTAATTTCATAATTTGTATCCGCTGTTAGATTTAGTAATTCTGAATATATTATGTTACTACCAATAGTAATTATTACAGGCACATTCACAAGTGTTTGATTTTCTGAACGTATTATTGCTGACACATTCACAGTTTCTCCATTTGTAACTGGAGAATTAAATTCAAGATTTTCAACAACTATATCAAACCCAGGACTTATTGGAGGATTAACAAACACTACTGTTGTCGCAGTATTATTTGTTTCATCATCTTCACTAAGACTATTATTTGAATCAACAAATACTAATAAATCATTATAACCTGCACGATTTGTTGTGTTCCAATTTATCATTGATGTTGTTGTTTCGTTAGGAGCAAGAGTTAACATAATTGTTTCTGTTTGTATTTCTCCAATTGAATCATAAAATGTAACATCAATATTTTGATTTATTGTTGTTGCTCCATCATTCATTATTGTTGCAATTATTGTTACTAAATCTCCTTCGTTAGGAAAATAATCTGAAAAATTTATTTGAGATATTCTAAGTCCATTTCCCATAGGAGCTATACCATTACCCACAGTAAGTAATGATTGTATGTTATTATCAACAAAAATTAATTCTCCAGGAACAGGATCAATTGCAACAAGCAAAGTATATGTTCCTTGTGTTATTGGAGTATAATTAAAATTTATTATTGTTGAATCACCAATGTTTAGATTTACTTGTTGTGATGATTGTTCGATACCATCAACAAACAATCTCACACTTGTTGTTTCGTTCGCATTTCCATTATTTATTAGTTCAACATTTAAATCAGCTGTTTCTCCAAGATTAATTGTTGATGTTGCTGAATAATCAGTTATTGATAAGTTTCTTTCCCATCCCGAAACTATATTAAATTCCCAACCATAATTTGTTGTATTTCCTGCATAATCACTTATAATTATGTTTGCATCATATGTGCCTTCTAAAAGAACTGGTGGAGTGTATGTTGCCGTTGTTGAAGTGATTGTTGCTGGAACAATTGTTCCGTTAAGATATAATTGAACTGTTGCCATGTCTATTGAAATATTATCACTATACCCTGCTGATATTGTTGGTGTTAAAATTATTGTATTTGAATCGGGTACTGGATTTATTGCCCATGCTAATGGTTCTGTTACATCTCTTGCTGAATAAAATGTTCCTGATGTTGAATTCAATGCATTATTAACAAAGTTGTAATCAATTAAATTATTCCCGTCAATTGTTATAGGTATTTCATATATTCCGTTAAAATCAATCCATGCACCAGTATTTATTCTATATTGTGCTGTCTGCATTCCAGAAACTGAAAAATTAATTCCATTAAAAATTATATTATGATCTGTTGTTTGCCAACTTGTTCCAAGATTGGTTATGCTTGTGAATGAAGGTGCAAAAGTATCAAGTCTTGCTGTTAAACTTCCTTCGACACAATTACCTGCATTATTACAAAAATTATAATCAACATTGTTTGCTCCATTTATCATTATTGGAACATTAAAATCTGTTGTAAAATTTTGCCAACCAGAACCATTCAAATTATATTGTGCTAATGCCTGTCCACTTCCTCCAAAATCAACTAAAAAATTAACATTGTAAGGAGAAGATTGCCAAGTTGTGCCTGAATTTATTATTGAAACAAAAACTACTCCAGTATCGCGTGTTGAATATATTATTCCTTGTTTTATATTGCCCGCATTATCAATGAATCTATAACTAACCTCGTTATTTCCATCCATAGTTATTGGAATTATGAAATCTGTTGTAAAATTTTGCCAACCATTATCATTAATTTGGTATTGTGCACTCGCTCTTCCTGAAATATCAAAATTTACATCAATAAATTCAATATTAAAATCATTAGGAACTGAACTTATCGCACCCGGATTTATTATTGAACCTATTGTTGGAGCTGTTTTATCTAATCCTGTAAATTGTGTTCCATTAGCACAATTTCCCGCATTATTACAAAAATTATAATCAACATTGTGACTACCTTCTGTATTAAATAATATGTTAAAATCTGTTGTAAAATTTTGCCACACTCCAGAATCAATTCTATATTGTGATAGTGCTTGTCCTGATGTTCCAAAGTCTACAATAAAATCTATTGTATAATCATTGTTTGTCCATCCTGCTCCAAGATTTGTTATTATTACCGAAACTGAATTTGTGTCTCTTAAAGCAAAAATTTTTCCGCTTGTAATATTTGTTGCTAAATCTTCTAAATAATATTCTATCGATTGGTTTCCATCAGTAATTATTGGAATGTTAAAGTCACCAGTTATGTTTTGCCAACCCCCATCATTTATTCTATATTGTGCTGTCTGCATTCCTGATATATCAAAATTTATGTCAGTGAATTGTACATTAAAATCTCCCGCAAACCATGTTGCTCCAGGATTTGTGATATTTATTGTTGGAGAGGTTTTGTCTAAAAATGTAGTTGAGATTAATTGAGCACATGTACCTGCATTGTTACAAAAATTTGTATCAATTAAATAATTCCCATCAATTAATATTGGAATGTTGAAGTCTGTTGTAAAATTTTGCCAACCAGAACCATTCAAATTATATTGTGCCAATGCTTGTCCTGAAACACTAAAATCAATTATATATTCAACATTAAAATCTAAATTTCTCCAAGGTAATCCTGTGTTAAATACATTTATTATTACAGGGCCTTTATCAAGAGCTGAATAAATTGTTCCTTGTGTTATATTATCCGCATTATCAATGAATCTATAATCAACCCGATGATTACCATCAGTTGTTATTGGAGCGTTAAAATCTGTTCCATTCGTTAGTGTAAATGCTTGCCAACCATTTCCATCAATTTGGTATTCTGCCGTATTTATTCCTGAAATATTAAAATTTACTCCGTTGAATTGAATATTAAAATCAGCTATTTGCCAACTTGACCCAGAATTTGTTATTGATGAAATTGTTGGAGAAGTTGTATCTAACCCAGTTGTTATTGTTCCGTTAGTAATATTTCCTGCCAAATCTACAAAATTATAATCTATTGTGTGATTTCCATCAATAGTCATTGGAACATTAAAATCAAATACAAAATTATTCCATCCTGAATTATTGATTTGATATTGTGCCAATCCTCTTCCTGAACTTCCAAAGTCAACATCAAAATTAACATTATAAAATAAATTTGTCCATTCCGCACCAGGATTATTTATTGAAACTATTGGTGCTGTTGCGTCTCTTGCTGAATAAAATGTTCCTGTTGCAATGTTTCCTGAATTATCAACAAAATTATAATCTATCAAATGGTTTCCATCAACATTTATTAATAAATTAAAATCTGATGCAAGGTTTTGCCAACCATTTCCATCAACCTGGTATTTAGCTGTGTTTTGTCCACTCAAACCAAAGTCAACTATAAACCCTATGTTAAAATCAGATGTTCGCCACCAAACTCCCGGATTTAAAATATTTACATTAGGAGCAACAGTGTCCATTATTGACGAAACTATTCCTGAATTTATATCTCTTCCACTATTTCCTATTAATTGTACGAAATAATTATAGTTTCCGTCAACCGTTTGCATTCCTGCGACATTATATATCATGTTCATTGTTGAAGCCATAATTTGCCAAGGTGTTGAATCAAGTCTCCACCACACAACATAATTGTTTACACCAAATATTGAATCAAAACCTGGATTTTGACTCCAATCTAGACTAAAATTTCCAACATTGTATGGAGAAATTGAATCAAGTATTGGTTCAATTATTGGCATTTCATCTAATCTATAAGAATTAAAATCTTTAGAAAATGTTTCAAAAAATTTTGAATTATCAGTAACTCGAGCAGTAATATTTACTAAGCCAGGTAAATCATTTATGTCAGGAACAACTAATGCAATAAATTTTCCTTCTGAATTTTTATTTGAATCAATACTAAAAGAATAATTTGGACCATTAACATCAAATACGATTTTATTTAAATCCTGTCCATCGGGTGCATCAAAAATAATTTCATAATTTGAATCTAAATCCATAGGAGAAGGATTAACAAATATTAAATCATCTGAAGATGGATAATTAAGATCTGTTACTTCAAAATTATAATTTAGTGAATTAGCAAACCATAACCTATTATTATCCGCATTATCTTTACAAAAAATTGCGATTGTTTTATCACCAATAGAATCATATCGATAAGATATTTTTTTTGTTTCTATTTCAGTCAAATTTTTAGTCCAATTATTTTGATCACTAGAATAATCAAAATTTAGTTTACAATAATCTATCTTTGATGTAGCGTCGATTCCAGTGCCCGTGAGTGTTAAACTTATACGAATCAAACCAGTAGTGCTTGAAAAATCATAATATCCATCCAAAAGCACATAACTTACTCCTCTACCAGGTTGTGCAAAAATAAATGCTCCTGGAGAAGTTTTATCAACGGCAACATAATGTCTGATTGCATTATTAAGATCAAATTCAGATATATTTTCATCAAGATCTATTGAAAAATAATCTACAAAATAATTTCCATCTCTTGAAAAAATTAAACTTGATGAATAAATATTATAATCTTCAGGAAGTTTTGGAACAGCACCAATTACATTCCCATTAACATCAAAAATTTCTTTAAAACAACTTGTTCCATCATTAGTTCCATTTCGACAATACCTTACTTGTGTATTTAAATCATGAGAAAAATCCAAAGAAACTATTTGGTTAAACCAATTTTTTTCATTAGGAGCAACAGGGGTTGTTTCAATAGTTACTGCATAAGCATTGCTTAACAAAAGAATTGTAAACAAAACTACCCAAATAAATAAAAATTTTCTTACCCCAAACATTTTTTCTAAACTCATATATTTTTCCCCCACTAAAACTATTTAATCATTACAATGATTAATTATTTTTAAATTTTCAAAATATTCATCTATTTAACTCCTTTTGAATTATTCTTTAAACTATTTTTTGAATTTTTTGAATCATTTTTTAACCTTGGTTTTAAATTTGTTTTTATTTTTCCATTTTTGTTAAATTTATTTGCCTTTAAATTTGCTCCTTCTTTTTTTGTAATTTTTTCTGAAGAAATTTTTGGTTCAGAAACAATATTTTTATCACCATTATTCTTTTTTGGTGCAACTGCATAAATCACCAAAGCAATTAAAATTAATAACAATATTAATGAAATTATTCCAACCCCTTCTCCAAGAGCGAATAATCCCATTAAAGGCATA
>CAZKAC010000080.1:0-8907 GCA_964550725.1 uncultured archaeon | reverse complement strand
CTGCCAAAGCAGATATTCCAAAAAAATATATTGGAAAACGTATTTACGCAGTCATTTTAGAATAAAAAAAAGCTAATTCAATACTTTTGTCCCAAAACCGATAAAAGCACTAAGTTTATTAATCTAAAATGCTTTATTAATTAGGGAATTCTGTGAATATAGAGCACATTATTGAAAAAATCAAAAACTCATATCTTTTAATGGAAGATAAGTGGTATGGTGTCCTTGATAAAATAGATAAACACATTCCTATTTATCCAGTAATTGATAAAATTGATTCAGTTGTTCCAAGTTTTGCTTTATTTTTAACAACAATTTTTATAATATTATTATTAATCACCTTAACTCTATTAACAACAATAACCACCCAACCATTGATAGAAGCAACAATTATAGTAACTTCAGAAGGATTACCTGTTGAGGGGGCAGAAGTAATTTTATCAGGGATGTGTCTAGAAGGTGTTTCAGATGAAGATGAAATTGAAGAAAATTTTGTAACAAATTTTACTAATTCTTCAGGAAAAGTTATCATTGAGTTATGTGAAACCAAAAATAAAGAATACACTGTGAATGTTTCAAAACAAACATTTGACTCTTTAACAAAAACAATAAACTTAGATCAAGAACACACTGCAAGAATAACATTAACTCCAACAACACAACTTGTTAGAGAAATATATGCGAGTATTAAAAATCAAGATGAAGAAACAATAACAAATGCAACCCTTGAGATGATTTGTGTTAATGATTCAAGAACACAAGAGATACAACCGCAAAATGAAGATTATATATTTACAATATTTGAGTGTCAAACAATACAACTAAAAGCAACAGCACAAGGTTATGAAACAAAAACACAAACCCTTGACCAAAAAAAAGAAAGAGTAGAAATAATTCTGGAAAAATCACAGAATACAGGAAATGTGATATTTGAAGTAAAAACAACAGGTGTTGCAAATCAAGGGGCTGAAATAACTCTGATAGATGAAATAGGGAAAACAAATACAAGATTTACTGATAATGAGGGAATAGCAACTTTTGAAAACATAACTTCACAAACATATAATTATAATGTGATAGATAGTGAGACTGGAAACTCAAAACATGACTCCTTCGAACTTAAACCAAGAGAAAACAAAACAATTGAAATAAATTTTACACAACAAACTCAAACACAAACAGACTCAAAAAAGAAAATAAAAATAATAGTGGTTGATGAAGAAGAAAATCCAATACCTTTTACGGATGTTATTATTTTTAGAGATGGAAATTATTACACAACCAAACAAACAACAATACAAGGAATAGTCGATGTTATAGCACCTGATGAAAATTTAGAATATGTTTTATCAATAAATAAAATTGGGTATGTTCTAACAATGGTAAATGCAGAGTTAAAAACAAACACAGAAACTCATCAAAAAATAATTTTAAAACAAGGCGGAGCAACAATAATAGTAAACATAATAGATGAAGAAGAAAAACCAGTAACAAATGCGAGTGTTGAAGTGTACTTGTCAGGATTTAATGGTTATTTAGCACAAAAAACAACTGACATAAATGGGGAATCAAAAATAGAAAATCTCCCTCCAGGAAACTATACAATAAAAGCAATGAAAACTGATTCAAAAGGACAAACAACTACCACTCTCATAGGAGAAGAAGATAAAAAAATAACAATAAAAATGATGATAGGTAATGGAAAAATCAGGTTTAATACAAAAGATCAAGAAGGGCGAAGTATAAATGTTAAAAATTATTCAATAGAAACTAAAAGACAAAATCAACAATATATACTGACAAATGATGGAGATACTTCAAATTATTATTATGAAACTGATGTGGAAAAACACGGAACAAAAATAATAACAAAAATAAATGATTCTAACTATTTCCCCTACGAATCAATTGAATATACAATTTACAAAAGCAATACCCCTCAAAGAAAAGACATTTATATGATAGCCAAAAACAATTTACCAAATAATAAGAAAACACAAATGTTTCTACAAGAAATATACACAACAAACCCAATCCAACAAGCAAATGCCACAACAGCAAAACGACTAGAAGCTGGAAAAAGATACTACCTACAATTCGCAGTAGTATTAAATACACAAGAAACCGAAACCAACTCATTATTAACAAACATATTTGTAGGACCAAAAGATTTGAATGAATTACAATCAGATAATCCCCTAAAAATCCAAGGAGCAATATCTACAAAAAACTCTATAAGTTTAATGAGCCAAGCCCACAATACATTCGAAATAAACTATTTGAATGAAAATGTTTTAGTAAATGAAAATGCAAAACAAATTAATGTAATACACGAAGAAACAACTGGCCCGAAAATAATCCCAATAATATTAACAATAGATGTTGATGAAAATGCAGACGGACAAATAACTAATATTTATTACCAAGCAAAATGGGGAAATGAAACAAGTTTAGAATATTTTAAAGAATTTGAAATAGGAAAAACACTCTGCACTACAAACTGCCCAACTTTCCTATTTAATAACAAAATCAAGTGGAACACTGCAGGAGAAAATTATAAAACAATAAGTGATGAAGATATTCAAACACTCTACATCGAAGATGAATACACACTAAAAACAACGGTACAAAATTTAACAGATGAAGATTTTGAACAACTAGAAATATACACTACTCAAAACTCGACTACAGATAGAGTTTTATTTGATGGTAATTCAACAACAACAAAACAACTAACACTAGGACCATTAACAGAAAGCCAGCCAATAGAAACACAAATAGAAGCTATTTCGTCTATAAGTTTACTAAAAATAAGAGAAAATTTAATGAAGTATGTGGGAGCAACTGATTTGTTAGATAAGTATCCTGGAAAGCAAAATGAAATTAGAGTAAAAGTAAGTACTAAAGATAGAGTGAAAATAGAAATCAATCCAACTATTATTTATGCGGGTTCCAAGTACCCTATGTTTGTAATAAAAATGACAAATGATACACTCAAACAACCATTGCAAGGAAACTGGAGAATAGAAAAACAAGGAGAAAATGGTTTGTTTAATAATATGTTTGGACAAACTGATGAAAATGGATTAGCAATAGTTCAATTAGATGCAATGAATTTAAGTGAAAATGATAAATTAATTTTTATAGGAAATTCTTCAGGAATGATTGAAGGAAAATTAGAAAAAACAATAAAATCACGAACCCCCACACCAGAACCTGAAATAATTGAGTGTTTAACAACAACAACAGAAAGACTTAATCTTAATTTAGGAGCAACTGAAACATTTACAATAAACTCAAACTGTGAAGAAGAAAGACTGGTTATAATCCACACAGATCAACAAACAACCCCAAAACAATTCCAAATACAACCGGGAGAAAATAAAACAATTACAATAACAGGAACTGCAAGAAACAACATACTTGGAGCTTATCCATTACAAGTTTTATCAATCAATGGTTCAAGATACACACAAGTAGCATTTATAGATGTTATAGTAACAGACATAGACTCATGTTTTCAATTAGATGAAGCAATATATAATTTTGTTAATCAAACTGAAATAAACTCAATAGTAACTAATACTTGTTTTGCAGGAAGAAAAGATATTTATTATCCCAAAGCTAATATAAATACAAATAGTGTAGCGTTAGCATATAATAAAAATGGTGTGCCTGCAGAAATAACTCTAAATCCAATTGTGTATGGTTCAGCAATAGAATCAATTATTTATGGACAAATAAAAGCAGATGTTGCGTATGTTTTTGAAATAGGAGGAGATAGAAATCCTTTTGATGTTCCAACTAGAGCGAACGAAATCTATTTTGAGGAAGAAGTTATTAAAAAATGTGAAGAATATTTGTATGATGGTGAATTCACACCAAAACCAAGCCCTATTAATGAAATAGAATCAAACATTCCAATAATTCCAACTTATGAGTCTTCACAACCAATCAGTGATACTGGTGAATCAGCAAGTATTGTTCCAGAAGATGAAGAAATTATTAGTACAAAAGAAAAGAAAATAAATAATATTGAGTTTAGTAGAATTGATGGAAGCGGAATAAGTATCCCCTCATCTTCAGAAATAAATACTGGCGATTGGGGTACATTTGGAGAAGGTGAGGTGGATTCGTCAGGCGGCCATGGCACAATACAATATGCTTTTGATTTTTGGAGTGATTTACAAGGGGGTGCTGGACTTGGTGCCCCTCGCCCACCAGAATTAGAACACAATTTAGGAACAGGAACAACATGGACTATTAATAGACCACAATGGACTGGAGGTGGAGAATCACATGTACTAAATTTTGAAGTCGCCCAAGCAGATAATTGTTCTCCGTGTAATATTAATGCAATGAATTATTTAGGAGATGGACAATTTTTTGCTGAATTTGAAGTAAACGGAAGTTCATATTCTAAACTTTTATCAGGTGGAAAAATTTGGAGAGACATAAAAAGAGTTGCTAAATTAAAAACACAAATGGAGACTGCGAGAGTTGTTGAATTTTTAAAAGAACAAAGAAAAGAATGGACTGGTAAAGCAACAATAACTCCAACTGAAGGAGTAATATTTGATTTAGGAAGATATTCGGCTACTCCATCTCCAAAATGGACTAATGAAACTACAGGACATGGATATACTCCAGGTGAACAATGGTATATTGAAGGAAGTAATTCATTATACCAATTAGCATGTGTTATTCCAAATGGGTTTGTTGACCCTGAAAGACATGGGTATAGTGATGGACAAAACTGGGAAATCAGAAATCCTAACAATCCTCTTGTTGAATATGACCCATCAGGAAATGTAATGTATTGGATTCCAGAAGATGCTATTCCAAATGGAGTTGAAATGTGGTTAAATAATGGAAGAGTATATGCAAAATATCATGGAACATCGCAAGAAAATAGTGCAGATATAAATATGAGTATTACTAAAAGAAATGTTGCTGGAACAGAATATGCAATAATTACAATAAGTGATTGGACTGGTACAGAAATAAAAGAACAAGCATTCCAAGTAAAAATAAAAGGCCCTTTAAATAATTGTTATCATTCTGATGGAACAGAGGGTTTTACTGGTAGTGAATTTTCACCAAGATTATTATTTAATTGGAATTGGTCAAATATTCAAAAAAACCAATGTGATTATGAAAACCCTAATTACACTTATTGTGATGCAACACAATTCACAGTGGAATTATTTAAAAAAATAAAATATATTGATGAACTATTAAAAACTGGAAGAAAAGAATTAATTGGAACTGAAACATCATTTTATTCATATTTAATAAAAGATAATTATTCACAACAATTCTTAGAAGACTTCAAACAACATTATTTTTCAGAACTTTTTAGTACAGATCCTGCATTTATAACAACCGGTTCTAACATAGGTTATGATACATTTATAACAAATAATAAAATAATTTTTGAAGGTGCTGAATTACAATATGGCGGATTACACCAAGTATCAATATCTTTAGAATTTGAAGAAGAATCAATAAATTCATTAATTTATCAAGGCCAACCCAACGCAATCATAAAAGTAAAATTTATTCCCTACCAACGCGCTAACAATTATAATCCATTTTATGAAACTCCATTTAATGGAAAAATTGGAATAAATGGAAGAAATAATTATGGAACAAGTATAATTGGTCCAGAATTAAAACTCAACTCAGAAACAAATATTGAACAAATAAACGGTTCACTCAAAACTATAAATCACACAACAACAAACTCATTAAATTCACTAAATACTGGAACAATACTAAACTATACTATTGATAATATACAATTTAATCCCGCTCAACCAACTCCAATAGTAATGAAAATCGACGGAACAAATAATGGAACAACAAATGCAACATATACAATAACAGGAACTGGTGCCTCAGATGCCCCTAACAAAAATTGGGAACTTATAGGGTCTACAATAGGCGGACAATCATGCAAAGATTTTGAAGACCAATCAAAAGCAAATTATACTGATGTTGGAAGCGGCCCAACAAAAACAATTTCTTGGACAGGTAATAAAAAAGGAATTATTGAATTAGCTACAACCTATTTTACTCCAAAGTTAACAAATAATACTATTGAACCTGCAAGCGCAACAACAATTTTAAAAAGCAAAACAAATTTAATGAATGCTGAAAATGTTATGCTTAACAATTATTTTTCACAAGGAATAAATGATTATGATACCTTAGAGGGATTGTTTAAATTATTAGATCAACAAAAAGTATGCATGTCTCAAAATTCAGAAGAACAATTAATTATTTGGTGGAACCCAGAATATTTAAAACAAGAAATAGTAAAAATAAACACTGAAACTCCAAGTTGTAGCTAACTCTTTTCCAAGCATTTTTAATCTTTATTTAGACAATTTTATTAAACTGCCCTTATAGTATAGTGGATAGTATGTAAGCTTGCGGAGCTTAAGACTGGGGTTCGATCCCCCATGAGGGCGTTTTTATTCAAATCAACATTATTCAAACAAAAATAACTAAACAAATAATTCAATAATGTATAAAATTAAATAACTCAAAAATTAATGGTTTAGCAATCTTTTTTAACTACAACAACATTATCATATCATGTTTCTTAAACTTGGAAAAGAAGATATTAAAGTTTCAATAAAAGATTCAGGCACAGTTTTAAGATATGCTGGATTAATTTTTTTCGTTCCAATCGCTTTTGCTATTTTGATGGATAGGAACCCTTGGAACTTAATTTATTATGCATTTTCAGCACTATTAATTTTTGCCGCCGGTTCAGCGATGACTTTTTTTGTTGAACCAAAAAAAGAAACTGAAATTAAACACGCTTTACTTTCAACAGTATTTATTTGGTTATTATTTTGTTTTTTTGCTTCACTCCCATTTTACTTTATTTCTGAAATTAGCCCAATAGATTCTTATTTTGAAACAATGAGTGCATTAACAACAACTGGTTTAAGTGTTATAACTCCGCTGGTGGACAATATGCCTCCTTCGCTTATTTTTTGGCGAACTTTCCTTTCATGGATTGGAGGAATAGGAATTATTGTTATTTCATTAGTTGGTTTAATGACTACTTACTCAAAAACCAGTAAACTGATGTCTGCTGAAGGAAGAGGAGAGGCATTAGGTGGAAATATTAAAAGTACAGGTAAAAAAATATTTGGAATATATGTTGGATTGACATTAATCGGAATAATTTTTTTATTTTTTTCCGGACAAACCCTTTGGGAAGCAACTAATTATTCAATGTCTGCAATAAGCACAACAGGAACAAGTATTACAAGTGAAGGATTAACAGGAATAAACAATGGTTGGGAACCAATAGGAGTTAATAATTATTGGGTTCAACTTTCATTAATACTTATAATGATTTTAGGCGCAACTAGCTTTTCTTTACATTATTTGTTTTTGAAAACCAAAAATATTAAACTTATTTTACAAGATAGTCAATTCAAAACTTTGTTATTATTGGGGTTGTTGGGAACGATTATTGTTTCCATGAAACTTGAAATAATGGAAAGTTTATTCCATATTTTTTCTGCCCTAACTTGTGGAGGAATGTCAATAATTAACCAAAACATAATTTCAAATTGGGATGATTTTGTAAAAACAATTTTTATATTTTTATTCATTATTGGAGGTTCTGCCGGTTCAACCGCAGGAGGAATAAAAATTTCAAGAGCACTTATTTTTACTAAAAGTATTTATTGGAGAATTAAACAAAGTGTTCTTCCACAAAACGCTTTTTTTAAAAGAGCTTATGAAGGTGAACCGGTTAATGAAACTGAACTAAAAGAATTAAGTCAATTTATTTTACTGTGGATAATTTTATTAGCAATCGGAACAATTATTGTTTCATTTTATGGTTATTCCCTATCAGATTCTTTGTTTGAAGTTGCTTCAGCACAAAGTAATGCTGGTTTATCTTCAGGAATAACTAATATGGGAATGCCGTTTGCAATAAAATTAATGCTTATAATAAATATGTTTGTAGGAAGGTTAGAAATCATTCCAATTTTAGCAAGCATTGGATTTATACTTGGTTTGAGAAAAGGAAAACAAAATTAATCAAAAAAATCAATAACAACAGATTTTTATATAATAAAAACATAAATTGAACTATAAAAACAAATTAAAGTATAAATTAAATTTTAGATTAATTATAAATTAAATTATAACAAAAAAAAGTGATTGAATGTATATTGTAATTATTGGTGCTGGTAGTTTGGGATATTATTTAGCCCAATTATTACTTGAAGAAAACCACGAATGTGTTGTTATAGATAAAGACCCCGCAAGATGTCAAAAAATTGCCAATGAATTAGACATTATTGCAATACATGGAGATGGTAATGACCCTGCTGTTTTAAAAAAAGCTGGAATTCTAGAAGCAGATGCTGTGGTTACTTTAACTAAACAAGATGAAACAAACATGGTTATTTGTTTGTTAGCAAAAGATTTAGGAGCAAAACAAGTTGCGGCAAGGATTTCAAGAATTACTTATAATGAGGAAGTTTTGAAAAAATTAGGAATAGATATTGTTATTCATCCAGAAGCAGCAGCTGCTGGTTATATTGAAGAGTTAATAACAAAACCAGAAGTTTTAGATTTAGCATTTATTTCAAGAGGAGATGCTGAAATAATGGAATTTAAAATTCATTCAAAAAGCAAACTTGATGGTAAAAAAATAAAAGATATTGAAAACCCTTCAGGTTCAGCAATTGTTGCTTTATTCGAAAACGGAAAACTCATTATCCCTGATCCTGATAAAAAAATAAAAAAAGGAATGACAATACTTGTTTTAGCAAAAAGAGATGTTGCTAACAGAGTTAGAAAAAAAATACTTGGATAAATAAAATTCATACTCTCAAAATAAAAAATATTTTTAATTAAAAAAAA
>CAZKAC010000079.1:0-7358 GCA_964550725.1 uncultured archaeon | reverse complement strand
ATGTATATTTAAAAAAAAAACTCTCATGACCACCGGCACACCCCCCAAAATGCATTTATAAATTACTATAATATAATCAATATAGTTTCAAAGCAAAGGTTTTCAAACCGCCAAATTTGAAAATCAAAAAGCTGAAACAGAGGTGAAAATATGGCTAAAAAAATTGAAACAATTGAAGATCTACCCGGAGTTGGAGAAACTGCGGCAAAAAAACTATTTGATGCAGGATATAAATCATTAGAATCAATCGCAGTCGCTAGTCCAATGGAATTAAAAGAAATTGCGGGTTTGGGAGACGGAACAGCCGACAAAGCAATAAAAGCTGCAAGAGATGCACTCGAAATGGGTTTTGAAAGTGCAGATGTGTTAGCTGAAAAAAGAAAACTTGTTGGAAGAATCACAACCGGTTCAACTGAACTAGATTCCTTAATTGGAGGCGGAATAGAAACACAATCAATAACTGAAGTATATGGAAAAATGGCTTCTGGAAAAAGCCAATGGTGTTTTCAAACAGCTGTAACAGTACAACTCCCAAAAGAACAAGGTGGTTTAGAAGGAGCTTGTTTATATATTGATTCAGAAAATTCATTCAGACCTGAAAGATCAATACAAGTTTCAAAAAAACTTGGGCTAGACCCAGATACTTCATTAAAAAATATTTTTGTAGCAAGAGCCTACAATGCTGACCATCAAATGTTATTAGCAGAAAAAGCAGGAGATATAATTAAAGAAAAAAATATAAAACTACTAATAGTTGATTCATTGATGGCCCAATTTAGAGCAGAATATGTTGGACGAGGAACTCTTGCAGAAAGACAACAAAAATTAAATAAACATTTACGGGTGCTACAAAGATTGGCCGAAATGTATAATATTGCAATACTTGTTACAAATCAAGTAATGTCTAAACCAGATGTTTTATTTGGAGACCCTACTGAACCAGTTGGAGGAAATGTTGTTGGGCATGCAACAAAAACTAGGTTATATCTTAGAAAAAGTAGAGAAGACAAAAGAGTCGCAAAATTAGTAGATTCTCCAAGTTTACCTGATGGAGAAGCACTATATAGAATTACTGAAAATGGAATAGAGGATGTATAAATCCTCTTTTTCAAATTTTTTATTTGCTAAAGATCTTTTTTAATTCCCTAAAATTTTTTGCATAAATAATTTTTGTACCAAACTTTTCAACATACTTTTCTATTTCAACAGGAAGCTTTTCAATAATTAGTGGCGCATAAATTATTGTATCAAGAGGCATTCTTGAACCTGCTACAAAATCAGCGTGATGTTTTTTCATATCAATCTCTACTTCAACCTTATGTCCCAAAAAAAGTTTGTAAACATAATAACCAAAACACAATTCACCGAGTGTTCCTGTTGAAGTACCAAGCATCAAAATATTTTCTCCAAAAAGACAATGTGTCTGATTTGCTGAATACCAATCGCCCGAATTGATGAATTCATCAAAAAGAAATTCATTATTTATTTTTAATTCCATATATTTTTTTAGATGGGTGATACCATATTTTTTATCTGATTTTGGAACAAGACCTATTACTTTTTTCCCACCAATTTCTTTGTATTTTTTTGCTACTTCCAAACAAAAACCCCTATCGGGAAGTAAAACTATTTCTGCATCTGCCTCAACAAGAGCATTTGCAATATCTTTTGTATGTTTATCAATATCTTCTTCATTTAATTTAAGCAAATTTTTATAATGAAATTCAATGTCGCCAGCCCCAATCAAAACTACTCTCATTTTTTCACCCATTATAATTAGTTATAAACTCCTTTTTAAATTTTGCAAACTGCTGTTCATTAATTGCGGTTCGTATATTTTTCACCAAGTTTGATATGAAATAAGTATTATGATAAGAAAGAAGCATTTCACCATTCTGTTCATATGTTTTGAATAAATGATGCAAATATGCTCTTGTGTGATTTTTGCAGACAAAACAATTACATTCTGAATCTAAAGGATTAAAATCATTTTTAAAAAATCCCCTGTTAATTTGAATTGGACCTTTTGAAGTAAATATTTTTCCATGACGCGCCATCCTAGTAGGATACGCCGAATCAAACATATCAGCACCATTTGAAACAGCATTTAAAATTTCAATAGGTGACCCGATACCCATTATATAAGTTGGATTATTTTTAGGTAATACTTTTTTTGTTGATTTAATTATTTTATACATATCATTCTGAGCCTCACCAATCCCAAACCCACCTAACGCAATTCCATCAAAACCAATTTTTTGTAAAGCAAGAGCACACTTTTGTCTTAAGTCTGCATGATTACCTCCTTGTGCAATTCCAAATAATAACTGATTAGAATTTATTTTTTCTTTATTTGATTCATTAAAATTTTTACCCCTCTTAGCCCATTCAATCGTTCTTATTGTTGAATCTAAATAATCTATGCGAGATTTTCCAAATAATGGTTGATGATCAAGAACCATCATAACATCACTACCTAAAATGTTTTGTATTTCAATTGCTTTTTCAGGAGTTATTAATTCACGACTTTTATCAAATGGATTTTTCATTGAAACTCCCTTGTTAGAAATTTTTGGAAAAAAATGATTAAGAATTAATTGAAAACCCCCCGAGTCTGTAAAAAGAGCTTTATCCCAAGATATAAATTTGTGGAGCCCTCCCCCACTTTCAATCAAAGAAAGCCCGGGTTTTAAATAATTAATAAACGCATTTGAAATTAAACAATCGATTTTCATTTTTTTTAAATCAGAATGCGAAATTAATTTTACTGCCCCTTTTGTTGCAACCGGCATAAAAAAAGGGGTTTGTATTTTACCATGTGCTGTTTTAAGAATTCCTGTACGTGCATAATCTGATTCATCAATTATTTCAAAACAATTCATATATAAGTTAGGCTTTTAAAGTCTTAAAAGGCTAATTATTATGGACTAGACTGGGCCGGTAGCGGTGGCCTGTTACCTGAAATCCGCTTTACGCAGGAGTTGAAGCTGGGAAAGAGGTTTTGATTTCACTACTCATACCGTTTTGGTGGTGTCGAAACTCTGTCCTTACAGGTCCTTAATTAGAATGAACCCCGCCAGATCCGGAAGGAAGCAACGGTAGTTTTACTTAAGAGCGCTGAAGGGTTAACGGAGTGGAGCCAACAAAACCAAGTTTGTGCTTTGAATAGAAATCCATTTTCCAGCGCGTCCACTAATTATTAAACTAATGGTGTCACAGACACCATACATCCATCGCCAAGTGAAACTGGCATACGGAATCCATTTTCCAGCGCGTCCACTTTTTTTAAAATTTATTTAAAAATAGGTTTACTTTTCCAAACAGAATATATAAATATAATAGAAAAAGCCAAAATGATTGTGTGCAGAACTAGAAAAGCAGGGTTGCCTAAAATTGATCCTTGTAAATAACCTGTTAAAATTGGGTCAAAAATTAAAATCATGGCTAAAACCAGTGAAAATACAGAAAATAAAATTGCTGAAAAGAAGCCAGCTTTTTGTTTTGTTATAAAAAGACCTAAAGAAAAAGCACAAACAATAGAGATAATTGTTAAAATAAGCCCATAATAATCCGGGCTAAAATGATATTCTGAAAACAGGTCCCCATTTTCTACCCAATAATAATACCCATCAACCCCAGAAAGATTGAATGAGTTAATTGTCACATATAAATTTCTTTGACCAAGAGCATTGTCCAAAGTAGGGATAAAAACAACACCACTGATTAAACGAAAGTCTTTTATATTACTAAAACGAAAGATAGAAAGACAAATGGAGGATTATTGATGACCTTAGGCAAAAAAATGTCTGTTCAAGAACTTATAGAACAGATGAGAAAAGAATTGCAAGCTGAAAAAACAGGAGCTAAAGTAATAAAACCCACAAAATCTACAAAACTTGTTAAACCAAAAGCTATAAAGAAAAAAACAACAAAAAAAGCTACAAAAAAACTAGTAAAAAAAACTATAAAGAAAAAAACAACAAAAAAAGCTACAAAAAAACCTGTAAAAAAAGCTGAAAAGAAAAAAACTGTTAAAAGGAGAAAATAAATTATTTGGAGTGCTTTTTTAGCACTTCTTTCTCCAATTTATTCAGAACAGATTGAATTGTTGCAATTAATTGCCAATCTGTATGAGATGCAACAAACAAGTCTCCATTTAGATCAAGTTTTCCATGTATTTCATGTTGTTTCTTTACTCCACCTTTATCATATTCTTTTACTGAAAGATGTAATTTTGGCTCAATATCACCACAACTAACTTTTTCTAAAAAACTTTCAAAACTTTTTTCTATTATCCCATAATCAATTTCATCAACCTCGGGAAAATGAACTACTTCAACATTTTTAAAAACAACCATAAAATCACATAAACATTATTAGTAAAACAATTAAAAAGCATTTCGTAAAAATTAAAAATTATAGAAGTTTTAAATACATCTTAAAATTAATTATAATTGAATGCATCTAGAAAAAATATTTACTGAAAATTATACACCTAATGAAATTAAAGAAATAGAAAACGCAATAAAATATGTAATTCAATTAAATAAATCAAACCCTAATGAAAATTTTTTTCCAGGCCATTTAATTGGAACCGCAAAAGAATTGGCTAAATTTAATTTAGAAAAAGATGTTATAGTTGCTGGAGTACTTCATGAAACATTAACTAGAAATATGACAACTTATAGTGTATTAAAAGAAAAATTTGGACAAAAAGTTGCAAATCTTGTAAAAGAATGTGACGAAATTTATACAGTCATTACTGGAAACATAAATCGTGTCCCCATAGATGTGCTTAATTCAATCGTTCTTTCGATTTCATTGGATATACAATCACTTATGATTAGAATTGCAAGTATATTAAATGTTTTAGAAAACCCAAAGTATTCAGGACAAAATGAACTTGAAAAAAATTTAAAAGCAGGAAAAGAAATTTACTTACCCCTTTCAGTAAAACTTGGAATGGGAGAAGTAGAACGAAGACTACAAGATAGCATATTTAAAATTGAATCTCCTGAAAAATACAAAAAAATAGACTCTTTAATTAAAAAAACTCACAAAGAAAGACTAGATTTAATTGAAAATATGAAAAACGAAATAAAACCCCTTTTAACAATTATTCCAAACGCACAACTATTTGGTAGACCAAAAGGATACAAATCAATTTTTGAAAAAATGAAAAAAATAAATTTTAAACAAATTTATGATATTTATGGAATAAGAATAATATGTAATTCTGAAAAGGAATGTTATGAAATATTAGGAATATTACATTCAAAATACAAACTTATACCAAGCGCATTTGATGATTATATTTCTAAACCAAAAAATAATGGATATAAAAGTATCCATACTGCATTAATTAGAAACACTGATATATTTGAAGTACAAATTAGAACATGGAAAGATCACTTAAAAATTGAATCTAACTTATATTGGGAATATAAAAGTATTTCAAAAACAAGTGAATATGAAAAATATTTAAGTTGGGAACGCCAATTAGTTGAATGGCAAAAAAGTATTGGTAAAAATATTTCTAGAAGAGGAATAACAAAAAAAAGAATTTTTGTATTTACTCCAAAAAAAGAAGTTATCCCACTTAATGAAAATTCAACAGTTATTGATTTTGCATACACTATTCATACAGACCTAGGAAACAAATTAAAAAAAGCAAAAGTAAATAATGAATATGTTCAATTAGATACAAAATTAAAAAATTTAGATAAAGTTGAAGTAATTACTGATAAAAAACCTCAAGTAAAAGCAAGTTGGTTAAATTTTGTAAAAAGTGAAAAAGCAAAATCGAAAATCAAATCATTTCTTGGAATTAAACCAATCAAAAAAAATAAATCATTACTAAAAAATAATGAAACCTTAATGAAAAAAATAAAAATGGCTCATTGTTGCCATCCCCTACCAGGAGAAGATGTTATAGGATATAAAACAACAAAAAGAAAAATTATTGTACATAAAAAAGATTGTAATTATATAAAAAATCTTGACAAAAATAGATTAATTGAAATTGAATTTGAAAAAGACAAAGGACAAACAACTCTAAGGGTTACTGGTTTAGACCGCGCAGGATTATTTGGAGAAATCCTAAATGAAATGCGAAAAAATAGCATAAGTATTGTTTCAACCAATTTTAAAATAAAAAATACTGGATATTTTGAAGCAATTTTTATAATTGAAATAAAAAACATAAATAAACTAGAAAAATTAATGGAAAATATTGCAACAATTTCTTCAATACACGGAATTAAAAGAATTTAAAAAATAAAAAAAAATACAAAAATAAAAAAAAATCTTATTAAAACAATAAATTCACACCATACCAAAAATTAATAAACAATCAACAACAATATAATAAAGTTATGAACCGAGTAAAAACATTAATTGAAGGATTTGATGAATTAATTGAAGGAGGGTTTCCTGAAGGCAGAAGTTTTTTAATTTCAGGAGGAGCAGGAACTGGAAAAACTATTTTTGCAACTCAATTTATAGTGAACGGAGCATTAATGGACGAACCAGGAATTTATTTAACATTAGATGAACGCCCAGAACTAATCCGAGAAGACATGTTGAGATTTGGAATGAATTTAAGACAATTAGAAGACTCAGGAAAAATCCAAATAATTGATGGGACTATTGCAAAAGTTGGAATTCCAAGTGACGAAGAATTTTCTTTACCCGCAACTGGTTTTGATTTAGATAAACTTTTATTAGAATTAATGAGAGCAATAAAAAAAATTAGAGCAAAAAGAGTAGTAATTGATTCAATTCCCGCACTTGGATTAAATTTTGAAAGTGACCATGAAGTTAGAAAAGCCGTTTTAAAATTAGTTTATTTATTATCACGAGCAGGAGTAACAACAATAATGACTACTGAAATAAATGAAGGCTCAAACCAATTTGGAAAATACGGTGTTGAAGAATTTGTTGCTGACGGAGTAATTATCTTACACTACATGGGAATAGGAACACAAAGTAATAGAACATTACATATTAGAAAAATGCGCGCAACTAAACACAGCGAAGATTTACACCCTATTGAAATTAATTCAAAAGGAATAAAAATTCATAAAGTTGAAGAAGATTATGATATTTAATAAAAAAAACTAATTCATAAAAAAAATAAAATTCATAAAAAAAAAATTAAAAAAAAAATAAAAAAACAAACACTTATATACCTGAAAATATATTCTACTTCTAATATTTTTTGTAAAAAAAATACAGGAGGTAATTAAAATGGTTGTAAAGAAAAAAGTTGCAAAGAAAAAAACAGTAGCAAAGAAAAAACCAGCAGTAAAGAAAAAAACAGTAGCAAAGAAAAAACCAGCAGTAAAGAAAAAAGTAGT
>CAZKAC010000078.1:0-3718 GCA_964550725.1 uncultured archaeon | reverse complement strand
TTTACAAAAAGCCAATACTGCGTTACCCTCAATTTCTTTTTCAGGACAATGTGCTTTGTTAATTTTCTTTTTGATTGTTTCTTCATCATCAATCAAATCAATTTTTGAATTTGGGTCAGAAGAAGACATTTTTCCCCCTGTGCTCAAACCAGGAATTAAAGGCGTCATAAATTCTACTCTTGATTTGTATCCTAATTTTGGTAAATTTTCTCGAGCAAACATAAGTATTTTTCTTTGGTCCAATCCACCATATTGTACATCTACTCCCAAATATTGTTCATCAAGTGCTTGCATTAATGGGTAAATCAATCCGCTTAACTTTGGATTGTCTCCGAATTTTACTACATCACTTGCTGCTTTATTAGCATCTCTTATGGTAGTGAATGTACTCATTTTCATTAAATCTAAAACATAATCTTTGTTCAATTGAAAATCTGACCCTTTTACTATTTCAAAGTTTTTTACATCTGTTCCAATACAATCAAACATTTTCAATATTACGTGTGAATAATATTCAAATCTTTTTTCTAACAAATCCCAAGGACAATTATCTAAGGCTCCGTGTAAATCAGCTAATAATAATTTTACTTTGAACCCTGCTTTTAAAAAATCTGATAATTTGAGAACCCAAACAAAATAACCAATGTGGGGTCTTCCTGTAATAGAGGTCCCAATATAAACAACTGGATGTTCTTTTTCACTTAACAATTTTTTTAATTCATCTTCAGTGATTACTTCTTGACTGTTTCTTGTAATAAGATTAAATCTTTCATCAACACTTAAACTCATAATCAAACAGTTCTCCCAACCTTTTTTATAATAATCTTTCTGAATCATTTTTTTGTTTAGTTTTTATTAAACATTTATTTTAATGCAATTTTAAATTTTAATGCAATTTTAAGAAATCGCTTTTGTGTTTTGCCAAATCAAGTTTTTCATAAATTCTTGCAGAAAATTGTTCGGGTGGAAAAATTCCCATTTCTGAAACAATTCCTTCAATATATTTAGAATCAGTTCTATCAAAAGAAGGATTCATTATTTTTACTTTGCGTGGCTTTTTTTCCCAGACTTCGCTTATGTCGCGTTGTTCAATTGGTTCTTCTTTTCCAAAAAAAGTTGCGGGTTCAAATTTATGTGTTGAACAAAAAACATAATGTGGAGTCATATGTGCTTTTGCAGCAATACTTATTTGGTGTGTACCAATTTTATTTATTAAATCTCCATCAGCTAGTATTGCATCTGCTCCTGTAAAAAAATAATTACACTCTTTTAACACAGTTGATGCGGCACTATCCACCATTAATGTTGCATCCAACCCCTTTTCAGATAATTCTTTTACTGAAATTCTTCCTTGGAATAAAGGTCTAGTTTCAGTACAATAAACTTTTTTGATTTTCTTTTTTGCACGCATAATAACATCCATTACTGAATGTGAATGGCAATGAACCAAAACAACAGAATTTTTTTCAATCATTGACGCACCGTACTTTGATATTGCATCCAATGAAGCTTGTCTGTCTTTTTCATAATTTTTTGCGGTTTTTAAAATACTTGTTTTCATTTCATCAAGAGTTAAGTCACTGTGTGAAATACTTTTTTTAAGAATTAAAATGGCTGTTCTTAATGCGGGTTCTGTTGGTCGTGCATAAAAAAGTGCTTTTGAATTTTTTAAAAATTCTTCTCTAAATTGTTCAGTTGTTTTTGTTTTACTTTCTTTTGTTGCTTGCACAAGAGCTTCAATCGCTTTTTGTCTTATTTTACTAGCGCCTTGAATTTTCAAAGACTTAATATCTTTTACAGTTTGATCAACATTTTTACTAAGCATTAAAATCAATTCTCCTTGCAGACAATTCTCAATTCTAATACCCTTTTTTTCTATTTAAATCTAACTGTGTATTAAATTTTTTATTTTTCAATAATTAAAATTTTTTTTCCAATAATTAAAATTTGTGATTAGGTTATAATTAAATTTCCATAAATATTTTAAAAAACCCCCAAAAAACAATTATGTATAATTGCCTTGTTTTTGGGTTTATTCTCTATTTGGGTTATGTTTAATTTTTGAATAGGTTTTTAAAGAAATTCAATAGGAATTAATAATATTCTATTATATGAACGGGGGACATTAAATGAATCATCTTGTTAGGAAAGCGATTGAGAGGACTGCAAAAGCTGGTCCTAAAGCAAAAGGAAAAAAATCAAAAATAATTGATGCTGAATTAAAACAAACAGCTAAAGTTGTTAAAAGAAAATCAAAGTCTGGGAGAAAAGTACTTCACACGGATGATGATTTGGTAAAAATGCTTGAAAATAGTCAAGCTAGAATAATAGTTTGTGGTGTTGGTGGCGGTGGCTGTAACACTATTGAAAGAATGTCCGAAATTGGTATTGAAGGAGCATTAACATTTGCATTAAACACGGATGCTCAAGATTTATTATCTACTAGCGCTGATAAAAAAATGCTTGTTGGGAAAAAATTAACTCGTGGGCTTGGTTCAGGTTCTGACCCTAGTGTAGGAGAAGCAGCTGCAAGAGAATCTGCTGATGATATATACGAAGCCATTGAAGGAATGGATCTAGTATTTGTTACTTGTGGAATGGGAGGAGGAACCGGAACTGGTGTTGCTCCAGTACTTGCAGAAATAGCAAAATCTCATAAAGCACTCACTGTTGGAGTAGTAACTCTTCCATTTACAGTAGAAGGTAAAAGAAGAATGGAAAATGCTCTTGATGGATTGGGACGATTCACTGAACATACAGACACAATAATTGTAATCCCTAATGATAAAATACTTGAAATCGCACCAGATTTACCAATCAACGCAGCATTTAAAGTTGCTGATGAAGTTTTAACAAACGCAGTTAAGGGAATTACTGAAATGGTAACCAAACCTGGTTTAATAAATCTTGATTTTGCTGATTTAAAAGCAATACTTTCAAGAGGTGGAGCAGCAATGATTGGTCTTGGAGAAAGTACAGGTGGAGAAAATTCAGAAGCTCGTGCTCTTGAAGCGGTTGAAAATGCATTAACTTCTCCTTTACTGGATGTTGATATTTCAGGTGCAAATAAAGCATTAGTAAATGTTATTGGTGGAGCAGATATGACTCTTCGTGAAGCTGAAATGATTGTTGAAACAGTTTCAACAAAAATTCATAACAACAGTCATATAATTTGGGGGGCAATGATTGATGAAAACCTTCCAAGAAATCAAATACAAGCAATGGTTGTAATTGCGGGTGGAAAATTTCCATACCTTGAAGGGGGAAATGCTGCACGCGGAGAAGCTATTGATTTAGGAATTGAATTCACCTAAATTTAATTAAGTAAAATTATGTAATAATAATTTGAATAATAGTTTATTATGATTCTCTCTTAATTGAGAGAATTATACTCTTTTTTTAATTAATTATTTTTTTTAATAGTTTTTGAATATGTTTTTTATTTACTTTTATTTATTCTTTTTTTTTAATTTGTTTTTGTTTTGTTTTGTTTATTTTTAATTATTTTTTTTAGTTTTTTTTTGTTTATTTATTTTTATACTTTTGTTTTTTGTTTTGAAGTGAGTGTTTTTTTATACTTGTTTGGTTGTTATTTTTGTATGGTTTTTTGTGATTCTGATTTGTGTGTGTCTCGTGGTCAGGGGGCTGTTGAGGGAGCTTTTGTTAAAGGTTTTAGTGAAAAATCAATTGCTCAGGGGACTGTTGAGTATTTGGTTTT
>CAZKAC010000077.1:0-24923 GCA_964550725.1 uncultured archaeon | reverse complement strand
TCATAATAGCTATAATATAGCTATTAGTAATATTTAAACCTATCTAAACGCCAAAATAAGCAACAATATAAGAAAAATTACAAATCAGTTAGCAAATACTCTTAAAGAAAAGATTTATATTCAAGTTCAATTTAATATTATTGAATTATATTATACCAAAAGGAGGAATATTATGAATACTAACGGACAGGGTGCAATAGAATACTTACTAATCATTGGAGCAGCAGTAATAATAGCTGTAATAGTAATAGCTTTTATGATGGGTTTAACACAAGAAGGAACAAATGTAAGTGATGAAGCTGGAATCGAAGATACATTTATTGCAGCACAATGCCAAAAAGATTGTAGTTATACAAATGACACTATGGCTGAAGGCGGCAAAACATGTTCAGATTATTATGATGGTTGTGAATAATAACAAAAATACACTTACTTAAAAAAATACCCATCTTAATAATTAAAAAATTAATATCTACCCCCTTTAACAAAGAAGGGGGAAAATTCAATTAATTCTAAATATTTACAATAACTTTAAATACTTTAAAATCTTATTTTATTAAGTGATTATTATAGATAAAATAATTTTAAACAAAAAAAACTATTCTTTACCAAATAGTGTTGAAGCACAAGGAGCAATCGAATATCTATTACTTTTGGCAGCAGCAATTGTTGTTGTTGCAATTGTAATAACTTTTTTGATGAGTACATTAAATCAAGGAACAGAAACTGGCGGAACAGAAACTTATGAATTTTTATGCATAACTACAAAATCAAGCACAGATAATTGTCAATGTTATAGAGCATATAAAAATGACTCATTAGATGAAGATACTTTAACAAATGTTGTTGTATGTTGCTCAAATGAAGATATTGCTAAAGATTTAAAAAAATTAATGAAATGCAATAATTGATTTAAAAAAATGATTAATGAAAAAAATTAAACCAAAAAAAAAAATAATAATTGATTTTTATGGAAGAAAAAGCACAAGTTTCGTTTGAATACTTATTAACCGCAGTATTTGGGATAATGCTTGCAATATCATCAGCAATAATTATTGAAACTTTAAGACATTTAGCAATCCAAGCACAAACAGATATTTTAAACACACGCGTACAAGTAATACAAAACATTATCCAATAAGAATAGATTTTTTAATACAAATAACCTAATTTTAGAGATAATAAATGTTTTTTATAACCTCCATAATTGTTTCACTTTTAGGCACTATCCTTGCAACTTATACTGATTTAAAATATCGTATCGTACCAAACAAACTAAATTTTGGTTTAGCAGGAATTGGATTATTTATTTATGCAATACAATCACTAATAACACAAACTCCTTTACCTTTTTTGTATTCAATATGGGGGTTATTATTTGGATTTATTTTTGGGTGGCTTTTATGGAAAATTGGTGTTTTTGCAGGAGGAGATGTTAAATTATTTATGGCACTTGGGGCATTAAACCCATTTACTCCAGCATTATTAAAAACAGAAATTTTTATAACCCATCAATTCAATGTTTTCCCATTAACATTGTTTATTTATTCAACATTAGCTTTTCTACCATATGGAATATTCATTGTTTTTTATAAACTATCAAAAAACAAACCCTTTCAAAAAAAATTGTGGTCTGAAATGAAAACAAAATTAAAACAAACAATACACCTAGCAATTTTCTCAGCAGGAATTTACACAATTTTTAATTTTTATAACATTAATGGACTGGCAATAATCCCAATAATTATTTTATGGAGTTTTTTAAAGAATCATAAAATAATTTTTACAATAATTATTTTTTTAGGAGCAGTAATATTAAATCCAGTTATATTATTACAAAACACATTATATTCAACATTACTTTTTGTAGGAATATTTACATTGATTAAATTACTTTTTTCAATGAAACCCCTGCTTTCAAAAGAAATAAAAGTTTTAGAACTTGAAGAGGGGATGATTCCTTCAAAAAGTTTATTAAAAAAAGGGAATAAAATAATTGAAGCTGACGAAATTTCAATAAAAAAAATATTAGAATATATTAAATTAAATAAACTAAGTGATTTATTCTCGCCAAAAAATGAAATTGTTTCTTCAAGAAAAGCAAGAGGATTAACAATTGAAGAATTAAAAGAAATTAAAAAACTTGCAAAAACCAAAAAAATACCCTCAACTATTTTTGTAAAAGACACCATGCCATTTGTTCCAACAGTACTTTTAGGATATATTGCATGTATTATATTTGGTGATGCTTGGTTAATTATCATAGGAGGAATAATATGAAAAACAAAGGACAAATATCTATTGAATTTATTATGCTGATACTAATAATAGTAATATACTTACTCACAATAACTCGCCCACTAGTAAATGATTCAAAATCGGTTATTGAAGATGTACACTTAATTGTTAGAACTGAATCAGAATCAAAAAGAATAATCAATTCAATTATTGAAGTTGCAATGCTTGGAGAAGGAAGCAAAAAAACTCTCGAGCTACAAATACCTCAAAATGCAAAAATTTTTTGCAACACTGATAACTCAATTTCTTTTGGTCTTAACTTACAAAAACCACTAGATGAACAAATAAGCGAATGTGATAATAATACTTGTTGTTTAGAAAAAAATTGTAAGAAAAAAACTATTCTGAACAATATTGAATTAAATTGTAATTTTGGAATATCTAATGAATTATCGGGTAATACTTCACTAATTGTTTTAAACTCAGGAAAAATTGAAGAAAAAACAAAAATTAATCTCACGGAGGAAATTAATTGAATAAAAAATTTTTAAATAAAAAAGGACAAATAAGTTTTGAAACATTATTCATAGCATTAATTGTTCTCTCTTCAGCAATTTTTATCTCAAGTCTTTATTTACAAATACATGATGTTACCCTTGCAACAGTTATTGTTCGAAACAATTTAACACACCAACTAAACTATTTAGAAACCCCCTCAAGATTAGTAAGTGTAAATATTATTTCAATCACTCTACCTCAAGAAGAAGGAGTCACAGCTCAAATTTTAATCCAAACTAATCCAATAAATTTAGAAATTACTGATTTTAATAGTATAAAACTTGAACAATTAAAAGAAAAAATTATACAAAATACAAAATTTAGTTCTGTTGAATTTAAAATAAATAATTAAAAAAAAACTCTTCTAAAAAAAATATTGTTAAAAAAAATAAATAATCCTATAAAATCAAACAAACCGAAAAAAAAAACTAAACAAATCAACAAACAAACCCCCTAACTAAAAATAAACCAAAACTTAATATTAAAATCGTCATTAAACGAAAACAATAGAACTTTTTTTAATAGTAAAAAAAAAACTTTAATATGAATGAAAAAAATTTAATAAAAATTTGTACATTAATAACTATTCTTGGAATACTATTAATGATTCCTTTCACATCTAATTTTTTTGAAAAACGAACAATTAATGAAATGATGGCTAATACAGGCGAACGAGGGCGTATTTTTGGAAGAGTAGATTATGTAATCAGTGAAAACCCATCAATATTTATTTTAACAGATGGAAACAAATCAAAAGTTTTTTCTCCAAATTTTATTAAAATCAAAAAAAACGATTTTGTAACAATTTATGGTGAAACAAAACTCTATCGTGGAGAAAAAGAAATAACCGCATATCATGTTGTGATTGAATGATTTTTTATTGTATCTTTGGAATTCTTGCAGGAATCATAACTGGCTTAGTTCCAGGATTACACACAAACAATGTGGCGACATTTCTTTTAATAAGCCCATTATTTGGACAAGAATTTATGATAGTTTTGTTAAGCATGAGCATAACCCACACATTTGTTAGTTTTATACCATCTGTTTTTATTGGAGTCCCTGACCAAGACACTTTTGAAAGCATCTTACCCGCACATAAATTATTTTTAAAAGGAAAAGCCTTTGAAGCAATTTGTCTAACTGTTTTAGGTGGAGTTATTGCACTTTTAACAAGCATATTATTTGTTCCGATTTTTTTTATATTCATTCAACAAAATAATCAAGCAATTATTTTCATAACCCCAATAGTTTTAATAATTGCATTAATTGCAATAATTTCATCTGAAAAAAATAAATTAATCAGTCTTTTAATAATTTTTTCTGCCGCTTCACAAGGAATTTTTTTTAATGGACAAATATTTCCATTAATAACTGGTTTTTTTGGACTACCTACAATATTAGTTTCAATCAAAAAAAATTTAATAGAAGTTCCACAGACAAATGATTTTTCATTTAACCCAAAAATAATACAAGAAGGAATTATTGGAATGCTTGGAGGCGCAATTGTTTCATTAATGCCAGGAATAGGAAATAATGTTGCAGCAGCAATAATAAATTTATTTAGAAATCAAAAAGGAAGTCATGAATACTTAGTAATGCTTGGAAGTATTAACACAAGTAATTTTTTCTTTTCTTTTGCAGTATTATATGCAATATCAAAAACACGCAACGGAGTAATGTTAGTTTTACAAGAAAAAATGTTTTTTATAGAAGAAATGTTAATATTAGGATTAATTATAATGATTATTTCAGGATGTGCTGCAGCAATAATAACAATATTTATCTCAAAAAAAGCGACTTTATTATTCTCAACAAAAAAAATTTTTTGGGGAAGCATATTAAGCATTATTATAATGGTTGGAATGGTTGGAATTTTAAATGGAGGAATTGGATTGATAGCTTTACTATTTTCAACAGCAACAGGAACTCTTGCCATCTTAAAAGGAGTTAAAAGAACTTGTTGCATGTCCGCATTAATCATACCATCTCTATTTTTTTATGTTTTCTACCTAATTTAATTAGTGATTTAAATGTGGAAAATTAAAAAAAATGTTTTTTTAGATATAATGGATGCTGCAAAAAATAATTACCCTAATGAATTTGCATCATTATTAGGAGGAAACAAAGAAAAACAACTAATTAATGAATTTGTTGTGCCTCCGTTTATAAGTGATAATTTTTCAGCATCATTGAATTTATACGCTCTACCTATAGATAATTCAATAATTGGATCTATTCACTCACACCCCACAGGAAAAGGCCTCGCAAGCATCGCTGATTTAAGTTTATTCTCAAAATACTTAGTAAACATAATAGTTTATTGGCCATTTAATCAAACAAACTTTGTAGCTTATAATTCAAAAGGCAAAAGGATAGATGTTTTAATTGAATAATAATCATAGTAATAATAAAAAAATAACAATAATACAAAAAAAATAACAATAATACAAAAAAAATAACAATACTGATTAAAATTTAAAAAATAAATTCAACTAATAACAACAATAGACTTTACTAAACATAACATTAAAAAATTAGAAAGCAGTATTGTTTGTATGAAAGGACAAATAAGTTTAGATTTAGTAATTGCAGTAATAGTTGTTCTCACATTACTAACCACTTTTTTTATTATTACCCAAGATATTAAAGAAAATTATAAAGAAATTTTTGTAGAAAATCAGTTAAAAAAAATATCTTCAGAACTATCAGCAACTATTACTTCATCCAGTTCTATGCAAGGACTTAATTTTGAAACAAAAATTAGTGTACCAAAAATACAATACGACAATATTAAGTACCCCCCACAAATAACATTTGATAACAATATGCTTACAACTACTGTTTTTTTAGGAGAAACTATAATTAACTATTCTTCAAATTTTTATTTACCCCAAAATACAAATGTTTCATTCAACCAAAATACTTTACAATTGGTGATAAAAAGTGAATAAAAAAGGACAAATAATGACTACTGATCTTTTGTTTGCACTTATTCTAGTAATTTTTTCATTAGGAACATTAATAGGAATTAGTGAACTACGAATGTATGAACTTAAAGAAGATATGATTTATAAAGATGTTTTAGAAAAAAGTGAAGCTGGGTTAATTGTACTTTCAGGTGGAGGACTTGTGGGTTGTGAAGATGGAAATGGTTTATTTTTACCATTCTCTTTTGATGAAACAAAAAAATCACTTTTAACAAAAAAAAATCTTGGTTTAGAAGATTATAATGTAATTTTGAAAATAGATAATGAAACAGTTTTTACAGATAATTTAAATGATACAAAAAATGTTATTTCAACAAAAATTAGTTTAGTAAAATGTGTAGATAAAATCAATAACATAAGAGAAGTTAAAAATTTTGATATAATTTTTGGAGAATTGAGTGTGGGTAGATGAATAAAAAATTTTGTAAAGGATTTATGTTTTCTATTGAAATGATGGCAGTAATGTCCATTGTACTACTAGTAATAGTTGCAATAAATTCACTAGGAAATGAAAATTATAATGATACAAAAATTTTAGAAATAAAAAACTTTAACAATGCAACAATAGGTATATACAAAATGCAAACTCCAGCAAACATATCACCAGATGAAAATAAAGTGATTTGTAAAAACATGGCAGATTTTAATTCAGACTTAAATATAATTATTGAAAGAAAATATTGTGGGTGGGAACAATGAAAGGGTTTGTTTCATTCATTGCAGTTATTGCAATATTCATCGTTTCAATTTTAATAATTAATGTCAATTATCAAATCAATGAAACAATGTCGTTCAAAGAAGAAATGCTTAACTCAAAAATAATTATGACTAATTATGAATTAGCTCTATCAAGAGCTATGGAAAACCAAAACCTAAATACCGCCGAAATCGATGGTAATTCAGACAAAATTCTAGAAAAAATACTCCCCTCATTCACTAATTGTTCAGCACAAATAAAATCCAGAACAATTCTAGAAGCAGAAATTGAATTAACTTGCAATACAAATATAGAAATCAATAATACCCCTATTTTTCAAAATACTTTTTCAAAAATAATTATAATCAAGAATTAATACTAAATTAATGCTAAAAATCAAAAATTTTGATAACGCTCAAGATTAATATTCTTTTCCTTTTTAATTATCCATATGAGCATATCAAAAAAAAGAATTGCAGTAATTAATTATGATAAATGCAACCCTGAAAAATGTGGAAATTATTTTTGCGAACATGTTTGTCCAGTAAATAGAACTGGTAAAGAATGTATTGTTCATAAAGATATACAAAAACCTGTTATTTCAGAAGAATTATGCATAGGCTGTAATATCTGTGAAAATAAATGTCCTTTTGAAGCAATTAATATAATTAATATTAATTTTGAATTAGACAAACCTATTCATTCTTTTGGCGAAAATATGTTTAGGTTACATGGTCTACCTTTACCAAAGGATAAAAGTGTAGTTGGTTTAATTGGACGAAATGGAATTGGAAAAACAACAGCTATAAAAATATTATCTGGAAATATACTGCCTAATTTTGGAAAAAAAATAAGCAAAAAAGAAAATGTCTTAGACTATTATAAAGGCAAGGAAGCTCTTTCTTTTTTTGAAAAACTTTATACTTCTCCAAGTATTGCAATTAAACCACAAAATATTGAAGGCATAAAAGTTAAAGGAACTATTAGAGATTTATTATCCAAAGTAGATGATGAAAAAAAACTTGAAAAAGTTGCAGAACAACTAAATATCACTTCATTATTAGACCGAGACGCAAGTAGTCTTTCAGGAGGAGAATTTCAAAAAATAGCAATTGCCGCAACAGGCTTAAAAAAAGCAGATTTATATTTTTTTGATGAACCCACCTCTTTTTTAGATATTAAAGAAAGACTGCGTGTTGCAAAATTTATACAAGAATTAACAAAAAATTCATCAGTAATTGTTATTGAACACGATTTAATATTATTAGATTATTTAAGTGATTATGTACATTTAATGTATGGAAAACCAAGCGTTTTTGGTTTTGTTTCTCAAGTCAAAACAACTCGTGAAGGAATTAATACTTATTTAGAAGGTTATTCAAAAGATGAAAATTACAGATTTAGAGAATATTCAATTGATTTTTTCTCACACCAATATAATGAAAAAAATTCTAATGGAGAAAAATTAATCAGTTGGCCAGAAATAGAAAAAACTCTTGGAAATTTTAAACTCAAAATTAAAGAAAACACTGTTAACCGAAACGAAGTAATTGGGGTCCTTGGACCAAACGGAATAGGCAAAACTACTTTTATGAAAATTCTTGCGGGTGAAATTAAACCAGACAATACCCAATTAAATACTCGTGTAAAGATTTCTTACAAACCCCAATACATATCATATACTGGAAAAAAAACAGTCCGTGAACTTTTTGACTCAAAAACTTTCGAAAAAACAAAACGTGAATTAATAAAACCTCTTGAAATCGAACCCCTTTTAGAAAAAAAGATTGAAACTTTGTCAGGAGGAGAATTACAAAGAGTCTCAATTGCATTTTGTTTAAGTAAAGAAGCAGACATTTATTTACTTGACGAACCTTCAGCATACCTTGATGTTGAACAAAGAATAAATGTTGCAAAAATAATAAAAAATATTATGGATATTAGAGATTGTTCATCAATAATTATTGACCACGATTTAACTTTTATAGATTATTTAAGTGACAAATTAATGGTTTTTTTAGGAACCTCTGCGATAAATGGAATTGCGAAAGGCCCATTTAGTAAAAAAGATGGAATGAATTTATTACTAAGCAACCTTGAAATAACTGTACGAAGAGATAAAGAAACTAAACGCCCTAGAATAAATAAATTTGGTTCAGTATTAGATATGGAACAAAAAAAGAAAGGAAATTATTATTACACATAAATTAAAATAAAAATATTAATTTAATCTAAAAAAAAATGGAAAAATTAGTTAATTAAAAAAATAAATCTATTCAATTAAGAAAATTATTTTTTTGAAAATAATGAAATTTTTGAAAGTTTCATTAATGAAGATTTTTTTATTTCATCTTTAAAAAAATATTTATATTCAATATGTTCATCACTAATTTTAATACGCCCTTTTATTTTTACAGAATAAACCAAAAGAAGAACCTTATTATCTTTTCCATCAAACTTAGTTAAAACTGAAAAAACTCTTTCCAATACTGGTTTTATAGCAAAGCAACCAGTTTCTTCTTTTATTTCTCGTCTAATTGCATTTTGAACATTTTCTCCAAAATCTACTTTTCCCCCAGGAAGTTGCCATTTATTTATAAATTTTTTATTATTATTACTTCTTTTTAACAACAAAATCCTACCCTTAGAATCTTTTATAATTGCTTCAACAATCGCTGTTTTTTTATTATCCATAATCATTTGATTGCTAATAGGATTTATAACCTTTTTTAAAAAAATAATATCTTATGAAAATAATAAAAATCGACCAAAAAAACAAAGAATTAATAGTTGTACCAGAAAGCATAGATGATCTATGGCATCTTGAAAAAATTATTTCTATTGGAGATTTAATTAGTGGAAAAACTGATAGAAAAATAAAACCAAAAAATGAAGGCGAAAAATCAATTAGAATTACTTTATTTGTTGAAATAACTGTAAAAGAAATAAATTTTCACGAACACTCTGGTGTTTTAAAAATTAATGGAATAATTGTATCTGGCAAACCTGAAGAGTTTATTGAACTAAAAAGCCATCAAAGTATAGATGTCGATTTGGGCACAAAAATATTAATAAAAAAACAAGAAATTCAAAAATGGCAAATAGACAGGCTAAAAAAAGCTGAAAAAGAAAGTGCAACAACTGGACTCTTATTAGTTTTATTAGATGATGAACAAGCAAATTTAGCATTTGTCAATAATTTTTCAATAAAGAAAAAAGCAAAAATTCTTTCAAAGAAACAAGGAAAACAATTTGCTGAAGAAAAATTAAAATATTTTGATGAAATTTATGAAAAAATTATTCTTCTTGAACCAAAAAAAATTCTTCTCGCAGGACCAGGATTTACGCGAGATAATTTTGAAAAATTTATCCATAATAAAAAAGACAAAAAATTTCCACAATTACTTTCAGTTTCAACAAATGATGTTGGAGAAACTGGAATAAACGAGTTATTAAAAAGTGGAAAAATTGATACTCTTGAAAAAGAACTCCAACTTTCACAAGAATCCAAATTAATTGAAGAGTTTATGAAAAATCTTTCAAAAAACCTTGCTGAATATGGCATAGACTTAGTTTTAAAAGCTTTAAATCTAGGCGCAGTAAAAAAATTAATTATCAGTGAAAATTTCTTAATGCAAAATCGAGAGACTGTAAATACTTTAATGAGTCTTGCTCAAAAAACCCATACTGAAGCATATATTATTTCTTCAAAAAATCCATCCGAACAACAAATAACTGGGTTTGGAGGAGTTGTAGCAATTCTTAGGTATAAACTAGAATAATACTTTATCTAGTTAATTATAAAAAAAAACAAAAGAATTATTTTATTTTTAATTCAAACCATTCAACTTTTTTATTTTCTACAATTGACCTAACTTTTCTTTGAATGTCACTTAAAGAACTTGATGCTGTTTTAAATTCAACAAAAATAATTTTGTCTTCTTCAAATGCAATTCCATCAATAGGTTTACCAATAAATCTAAAATTTTGAGGCGAATAAGGAAATTTTTCACTAAAGGGAATCCATTGTTCAGTAAGTTGCCCATACTTTACACTTTGAGATGCTTTACGATATCTTAATTCATCAAAATTTGATTTTATATCAAAAATTGTTTTTATGAGAAAAAATATTATTACTAAAAGAATTACAATTATAAAAAATAAAACAATCTCAAGCATATAAAAATATTTATTCAGAAGCAATTATAATAGTTTATAGTTTTTTTGAAACATAGGGTCCGTCTTTTTTATAACCAAAATTTTTAATATAATACTCTTTAACACCTAAACCTGAAATTATCACCATTTTTTTAGCATCAAATTTTTCTTTAGCTATTTTTTCAGCCTCAGCCATAATTAATTTACCAACACCTTTATGTTGAATACTTTCTCCTTTTTTACCAACACCTAAAGTTTTACCATAAACATGTAATTCGCGTATTATAGCGGTGGATTTAGTAATTTCTGGTCTAAAAGGACTATGAGGGATGCGCAATCTAGCAAATCCAAATAAAGCTTTTTTAGATTCATACGAAATAAATATTTCTTTACCCAGACTAGCAAAATACTCTTCTGTCATTAATTTTGCATCACTTAATTTGTTTTCAAAATCACGACTTTTTAATCCTGCTTCTCTACAACGAATACAATTACATTCAACGCCTTCTTCTTTCATTTTAACATGTACCATTTGTCTAAGATTTGTTAATTTAGGCCCCGCTTCAATTACCGTGCTTGGAATATCTCTATTTACTCGCATAACTCTAACCCATTTTGGAATTTTAGGCTTAATTTTAGCTAATAAATTAATTGCTTTTTTTTCACTTAAAGGAACATAAACTCCTTTTTTCCAATCGTCATAAAGACAAGTATTTTTTAAAACGAGAGTAGGATAAAATTTAACCATGTCTGGACAAAATAAAGGATTTGTAAATATTTTTTCAAAATTTTTTAAATCTTTTTTATAACTGCTACCAGGCAAACCAGGCATCAAGTGATAAAGAACTTTAAATGCAGAATCTTTTAATAATTGAGTTGATTCAATAACATCTTGAACCAAGTGCCCTCTATTTATTTTTTGATAAACCAAATCATCTGGGTTTTGTACACCTAATTCAACTCTTGTTCCCGCCAAATGTAAAAGTTGGTTGATTTCTGTTTTTCCACACAAATCAGGACGAGTTTCATAAGTTATCCCAACAACCCGCCTTTTTGATCTTTCTGCTAATTTTTTTGATAACTCAAAAGTTTTAGTTATTTTTCCAGTAACTGCATCAAGACTAGCTTTAACTATTTTTTCTTGCCTAACTTTGTTTAATGCAGTAAATGAACTTCCTTGAAAAATTAATTCTATTTTTTCAGCAAAATTTCCAGTAGCATCTAATTGTTTTATTCGCCCATCAACAATTTTAAATGGATCATAATTATTTCGTTGGGCCCGCATAGTGCTTGGTTCAAACCCAGTATAAGACTGAGGTGCTTTTTTTCCTTCAAATTGAGAAGGACAATAACTACATTTCCCAGGGCATTTAAACGGAGGAAGCATTACAGCAATTACTTGCACTCCCGAAAGACTCCTAGTGGGTTTTATGGATAAAAAAGAAAGAATTTTTTTTGAAGGATTTTTAACTTCAGATAAAATATAAGGATTTGAAGGCATTTGTGTTAAACCAATAGTTTTACTCCAAAAAAATCTACGCTCACTAAAATCATGCTGATTTTTTATTCTATTGGAAATAATTTCACGAATAATATTTTTTGCAAACTTTTTATTCTTTTTTAAAATACTATCCATAACTAAAAAATATTGTGTCAAAAAGTTAAAAAAACAATGATAATATACCATTAAAAAAATAATTAGGAATTAAAGAAAATGAATAAAATGGAAGCCCATTTAACACTGCTGAAAATTTACTTTCAATAGTTGGTTCAGCCTTAATTAAAACATCAAACTTTTTTTGCATACCTGAATAATCTACAAAAAATTCAAACTCCCTAAGTCCATTTATCCGCGGAGTAATAATAATTATTTCTTTATGAATTTCTTTTTTAGAAACTCTAACTATTCTTGAAGAAAACCAAGAATTTGGCAAAGAAGAATTAATAACAAATTCAGCCTCAGAATCTGAATTATTTATCAACGCAAAAGTATAAAGTGCATCAAAATTAACTAAAGTTGTTTGAGAAAAATTATCCATTGAAACAAATAACAAACTATCATCAACAGAAAAATAAACTTCTATTTTTTCATCAACTACCAAATTTTGAGAATTAAAAAACCTTAAGTTTAATTTATACTGACCATTTAATGCCGAATCTGGAACATTTATTATAACTTTAAAAGACTCAAATTCTTGTTTTATTTCAAACCCAAAATTTTCTGGAAGATTATTTAACATAACTAAAGAATCATAATTATCATTTTCTTTTGAAAAAACTAATTCTAATGTAGAATTAGGGACACTTCTACCAACAAGATCCAAATTAGAAATAGTTCTAGAATATGGTTCTACTTGTTTTATTGCAAAAACTCCAGTATTTAAAAGTATAAAAACAACTAAAATAACCAAAATTATCCGATTCATTAATATATTTAGTTAACTCAAAAATTTTTAAACAGAGCGTATCAAAAAATATTAATAATATATCGAGTTGAAAAGGCAAATGAATAAAGAAAAGGGCGATTTTAGGTTTGAAATGACAAAAAACCACCATAAAAATACTTTTCAAAAAGCAATAATTGATGGAAAAGTAGATATTGAGTTTATTAAAATTTGTGAATTTTTAACTAAAAATAAAAACTATTTTTCAACAAGTTGTTGCGCTGGAAGAATTGCATTAATGTGCTTAGATGAAAAAGAAGGCAAAAAAGAAAACGCATTCTACCGAAAATGGCATAGAAAAGTAACCAAAGATGAAGTGATTAAAGCAATTGATTTATTTAATGGTGATTGTTTGTGGTTTAAACAAGAACCATTAATACTACATGTTGGAACAAAAAATATTGAATATGCTACAAAAATTATTAAAGCTTCTCACAATGCAGGTATAAAAAGAGCAGGAATAATTGTTGCTAAAGAAGGAAAATTTATTGTTGAAATTCTTGGAGCAAAAAATATTAATACTCCAATAAAAGGAAAAAATTTTTGTGTTGATAAAAATTATTTAAAAAATCTTATAAGAATAGCTAATAAAAAATTTGTTGAAAATCAAAAATCAATAAAATTACTACAAAAAGAAATAAAAAAAGAATTAAAATAAAACAAGAAAACAAATAAAGTTAAAAAACATCAAAAAAATAATAAAAAAACTAAATTAAAAAAAAATGAATTATAAAATAATAAATTACACTATAAACCTAATGCAAAAATTAATTAACAAAAATAAATTAATAAATTAAAAAAAAATCTTATTTTGAAAAATTAGTTTCCCCCAACCATTTGCAACACTTCTTCGGGAGAATGATAATAATCTTGTATCACTTCAAGAACATCATTAGGTTTTCTAATTCCTTTATACATCATCCACTCCAATATTCTTTTTCTTATTTCAATTTCTTGTTTTAATTCGTTTTTAGTCATTGCACTTTTTTCAGCCATAACTTCAACAATATGACTTGGAATTGCACTTCTTTTTATTAAATCTAAATCAGAATCATATTCATAAACATTAGCAAGTAATACTTTTTTTTCCATTCTTGAAACTTCAGCAACTTGAGAAACATGTCGAAATATTTTACCCCCCCTTCCAAAAGTTCGACCCATTACAACAATTAAATCAACTAAAGATAACATAGATTGAGGCACTTCCATAGGTTTTTCTTGTAAACGAATAATTGTTTCTCTCGCATTATTTGCATGCAATGTACCAAGACACCCCTCATGTCCAGTATCCATAGCAGTAAATAAAGTTAATGCTTCTTTGCCTCTAACCTCTCCAACAATTATTCTATCTGGTCGCATTCTTAATGCATTTTTTAACAACGCATCCATATTAACCGAATCTTCTTCAATATGTCGTGCTTCTAAAGGAACCCAATTTTTTCTCTCGAATAAAGATATTTCTTGAGTATCTTCAATAGAAATAACTCTTTTATCTAATCTTATAAAATTTGCAAGTACATTTAACAAAGTTGTTTTTCCTGAAGCCGTTCCACCTGAAATTAATAAATTTACAGGATTAATTTCAAAACCATCAACCATTACCCAAAAAAACGCAGCCAATTCAGAAGTTAATGTTTTATTTTCAATTAAATCAAGAACAGTTAAAGGAATTGTTGAAAATTTTCTAATTGTTAATGATGGCCCATGTGGAGAAACTTCATTAGATGTAATATTCACTCTACTCCCATCAGGTAATCGAGCGTCAACCAAATGATTTTTTTTAGTTATTTTTCTACCCGCACTAAAATTAATTCTTTGAATTGTTGAATCAAATTCTTTTTCAGATATAGAAATATTTGTTAAACATAAACCAAATTTTTTGTGAAAAACAAAAACATGCTCAAAATCATTAACCATTAATTCTTCTAATTCAGAATCTGCTGCAAAAAAGAAAAAAGATTTTAAACCAATTGAGTTTTGAAGCACATACTCAGCAAATAATTTTTTATCAGAAATTGACTCAATAGACATTATTAACCTTAATAAATTTTCAAAAATATCAATAAATAATTTATTTGAAGGAATTTTTTCTAACAATGAATTTAATTCAATAATTGAAACCACTTTTTCTCTAAACTCTTGCGAAAATTTTTTAGGGAGATAACTAAGTGAGTCAATTTGTGAAAAAGACTCTTTTCGAGTAATTACTTCAATTAATAATTTTGCAAATGCTAATTCAGATTCAGGAATTGCAGCATTATCTATCTCATAAAAATTTTGTGGAAATCCCGAATAAACTTTAGCAAACCCTGATTTTGCAATTAAAGACCCTTTAATTTCATTGAAAGACATTAACAATCGCTTATATATAATAAAAAGTAGTATAATAATTTAATCAAATGGTGAAAAAAATATGAAACACTTATATTCTACAATTTTAAAAAAAATTACTCCTTCCGAACGAGAACTCGAACAAGAAAAAAAAATTTTTGAAGAAATAAATAAAAAGATCAAAAAAATTGAAGGTAAACACTCACATTTAGAATGGTGTGGAAGTAGTGCAAGAGGAACACACCTTAAAGGAGACAGAGATTTGGACTTATTTATTATGTTTAATAAAAATCTTAGTGATAAAGAACTTGAATTAGAAGGATTAAGAATTGGAAAAGCTATATTTAGGGGACATAAATGGGAAAAGGCATATTCCCAACACCCCTACATAAGAGGAGAAATAAAGGGGTTTGATATTGAAATTGTTCCAGGATTTATTGTAAAAAATGGAAGTGAAAGAAAGAGTGCAGTTGATAGAACCCCTTTTCATAATAAATTTTTACTCAAAAAATTAACTCCAGAAATGAAAAATGAAGTTAGATTATTAAAACAATTCATGAAAGGAATTAAAGCATATGGAGCGGATTTAAAAAATCGCTCTCTCCCAGGATATGGCTTTGAATTATTAATAGTAAATTATAAAAGTTTTGATAAAACAATTAAAGCAATATCTAAATGGAAACCTGGAAAAATACTTTCATTTAATAATAAAAAACAAAATGAGCATAAATTTGATTCACCGTTAGTAATAATTGACCCTGTTGATGATTCAAGAAATGTCGCATCTGCATTAAGTTTTGAACAATTTGAAAGAATTGTTTTTGCAACAAATTGTTTTTTAAAAAAACCTTCAAAAAAATTCTTTTTTAAAACAAAACAAAAAACTTGGCCTAAGAAAAAAATAAAAAAAATGCTTGAAAAAAAAGAACTAATCGCAGTAAAAGCAAGGTTTCCAAAAACCGTTTTATCAGACATTTTTTGGGGACAATTAAGAAAATATGAAAAAAAAATTAAATCTTACTTAAAAGAGAATGATTTTATTGTTTTAAGAAGCTCTAATTGGAGTGATGAACAAGATGTTATTTTTATATTCGAATTAGAATCTTTAGAACTGCAAAAATCAAAAAAAACTATCGGACCATTAGCAACAGATACTGAAAATGTAGACTTTTTCTTAGAAAAAAAAAGAAAAATATTAAGCGGACCACGTGTTGAAAAAGGACGGATTGTTATTGAGACTGAAAGGAATGAAACTTCAGCAAAAAAAGTTTTAGAAAAGTTTATTAAAAAAAGTAAAAAAGAAGAAAAAATTGGTTTACGCGCAAGCTTAAAAAGCGCAAAAGTAATAGTGGAAAGAGAAATGATTGAAGAATATAAAGGCGAGTTTGCTGAACACTTAACAAGATATTTAAATGGAAAAGAAATTTTTGAATAATTTTTATAACCCTAATAATTTTTTGAACAAATCTTATTCATGAAGATATACATCCAAAAAAATGCTTTATTTAAAAATAATAAGATACGGGCCTAGAGGGATTCGAACCCCCGTCGCAACCTAACCCCACTATTGTGCCGAAGGGTTGAGTGCTTCCACTACACTATAGGCCCAATAAACTAAATATATTACCTTTAGTTTTTAATCTTTATTAATTAAAATCACTAAAATATTATTAAAAATGACTACCAAAGATACCTACAAAAGATACCTACAAAAAAAACCTATCAAAATGCAATCTTAAGTAAACTTAATAAAAAAATTTACAACCTGCTTATTTTATACGCTTTAAGAAGCTTTATTAAGGTTTCATTTATGAAATATTATTATTCTATCAATAATGGTTTGGTGAGGAAATATGAAAAAATGTAATACTTGTAATACTGCTGTATCAAGCGAATATGTAGAATTTAAATGTCCTGATTGTGGCGGGGAAACAATAATTAGATGCGAACATTGTAGACAAACAGCAAAAAAATATACTTGTACAAAATGTGGGTTTATAGGACCATAAATGGTGAAAAAATGGGTAATACATTAGTAATATTTAAAGTTTCAGCAGATCCTGAAAAACTTGCAGAAATTGAACAAAAATTAAAAGATGTTACTGCGGGAAAATTTCAAGAATCAAGAAGAGAACCAATTGGTTTTGGAATTGAAATAATCAAAGTAGGATTTGTTATTCCCGATAAAACTGATGGAGCAATGCCTGCATTAGAAGAAGCTGTTCAATCAATTGATGGTGTAGAAAATGCCGAAGTAGAGACAGTAACCCTTATTTAACTACTTAAATAATTTTACTACTGGCACAATTAGTCGCGTTAGTTTTTATTCATTTTCAAACTTAAATAATATATGATATCCTCAATTTTAATTGAAAACTGGAGAACTCATAAAAAATCTGAGTTAGAATTCAACAAAGGAACTAATGTTATTGTTGGAGTAATGGGAGCAGGAAAAAGTTCAATTGTAAATGCTTTAAGCTATGGATTATTTGGGACTTTCCCTTCACTCAAAAGTAGACAAGTTTCACTTGAAGAAGTAATAATGTCAAAACCAAATAAAGAAGAAAATGCAAAAATAAAAATTTGTCTAAAATACAATTCTAATGAATATATTATCGAAAGAACTATTTTAACAAAAGGAACAAATACTGCAAAACTTTACGAAAATGGAAAATTTATCTCTGGTCCAAAACAAACAGAAGTAACTAAAAGAATTGAAAAAATTCTTGGAATAAACTATGATTTGTTTAGCAGGGCTATTTATTCTGAACAAAATGAAACTGACTTTTTTTTGAAACTTTCCCCACGAGAAAGAAAACAAAAATTCGATGAATTATTAGATTTAGAAAAATATGAACTTGCAAGAAAAAATTCAACAAGCCTTCAAAACCAACTAAAAAAAAGAAATATTGATGAAGAAGATTTTTTAAATAATCAAAAAAACAATCTAAATAATCAAAATCAAGAACACATAACTCAATCAATAAAAATAGAAAAGCTAGAAATAGAAAAACTAAAAAAAGAATATTTTGAAATACAAAAAGAAACATTCGAGTTAGAAAAAAAAACTAAGATTCTACAAGAAAAAGAAAAAGAAAATAAAATCTATGAAGATTTATTAATAAAAACAGAATCAAAAATAGAATCATTAAATGAAGATATTCAAAAAAACAAAAACATTTCTATTGAAACAATAAATCCTCAATTAGATAAGTTAAAAAAAGACATAAAACAAAAAAAAGAATTTTTAGAAAAGAAAGAAAAAGAAAATTTTGATAATGAAAAAAACAAGAATCTTTTAAAAGAAGAATTAAAAGTTTGCATATACCAAAAAAGTGAATTTGAAAAAGAAATAAAAAATATGCATGGACTAGGAAACAAATGCAGTGTATGTAAACAAGAGCTTAATGAAACTCATAAAAAAAACATTATCTCTGAAAATGAGTTAAAAATACAAGATTCTGAAAAAAAAATAAATGAATTAGAAATTAAAATAAAAAATTTTAATGAAATTATTGAAGAAAATAATAAACAAACAAAAGAATTAAAACTTGAAATTGACGAAATAACTAAAACAATTTATAATTTTGAAAATGAAATAAAAAAATTAGATGAAATTAATGAAAAGATAAAACAATTAGAAAAATTAATGAACGAACCTGAAAAACTAAAACAGGAAATAAAAAAAATAGGTTTTAACAAAGAAGAAATAGATAAAACGAAAAACGAATATTATTCAAAAAAATCAAAATTAGATTCAATCAATACAAAAATACAGACTAAACAAGAATTAATAAAAAATTTTGAAAAAACCCTTAAAACCATACTGGAAATTCAAAAAGGAATTGAGATTTTAGAAAAAAGAATAACCATCTCAAAAAAAGCAGTTGATAAATTAAGTATCTTTGGACATTGTCTTAAAGCAACACAAACTGAATTAAGAGAACAAATGATTTCCACACTTAACCAAGCAATGAGTGCAATATGGGAAAATGTTTATCCCTACAAAGATTATATAGATGCAAAACTTGCAATTACTCAAGACGGATATGATTTAATGGTTAAAAATAGAAATAAAGAATGGGTTAGAGTAGAAGGAATATTATCAGGAGGAGAAAGAAGCGCTGCTGCAATATGTATAAGAATTTCGTTTGCTTTAATCTTAACAAAAAATCTTTCAATGCTCATACTTGATGAACCAACACACAACCTTGATTCTAATTCAATACAAAAACTTAGTGATATGTTAAGAGAAAAATTACCAGGACTAGTTGATCAAGTCTTTATAATAACTCATGATAAGGAATTAGAAAAGGCCGCATCTGCAAATTTATATATCCTTAAAAGAAATAAAGATTTAGATGAAGCTACAAGAATAGAAAATTCAAATTAAAAAGAAAGTATTTTTTTGATTCTTTTTATCTCAGATTTTATTTTTGGAATGCTTTTTGTTTTCATATCCTCTTCAATTACAAATGGGACATTGAGTTCGTTTAATGGCTCAATTGATTTTAAAAAACTTTTACTAACTTTTTCAAAACTTAAATGGCTTTTCCCATAAAAATTATTACTAAAATGAACTTGTTTAATTCTACTTTTCCATTTCTTAATAATCCTTTCAGTTTCTTCAACCCCCCAAAAATAAGAATGAGAAACATCCAAACACAAACCAAAATTCTCATTTTTATTCAAAACTTTTTCAAATCCTAATCTAGGTATTTTAAAATTTTTTTTAGGCGCTAAATTTTCAGTAATAAAATTTATTTTCAATTTTTTTAATATTTCATTTGGAATATTTTCATCAGGATGAATCACAATCCTTTTTGCACAAATTTTTGCATAATCTCCTGAAATTTTATTAAAATTATTAATCAAATTTAATTTTGAATTAGATTTTTTAACCAACCCAAAAGGAGAATGCATACTAACATCATCAAAGTCTCTAAAAAAACTTAAGTCTTTGTCCAAAATTGGTCTTTCATCAATAGACTTACCATAAGTATACTCAATACCATCAACACCTAAATTAGAAATAAAATTAACTAGATTTAATTCTCGATGAAACCTCCACAAATTACCAGTGGCAAAAGAAATTATTTTCATAAGAATTATTCTTTTCTTTTTGCAAGCCTTGTAACATATCCTGCTACAACGTTTCGACTATCTTTAGATAAACCAAGAGATAATGTATTCAAAGAAGATTTGTTCTTTTCAAAATTATTACCAAATCGTTCAGGAAGTTCTTCAAACAAAACTTCTGACCTATATTTAAGACCTTTTAAAACAGACTTTCCCAAAAACATCACCTTAATTTAATTCAACTCTTTTTATCTGCCCATTAGGGTATTTTCTTAAAATACTAAGTGGTAAAACTCCTTCTTCAAACTCTTTCTCAGCAGCACGAAGCATTGTTAATTCTTTAGTCCCTTTTACCAAAGGAGGGGCTCCTAAAGATAATTGCAAGCTCCTTGCAGATAAAACTCTTGTTATTTCAAATCTTGTCAATCTTACCATATACTCACCAGATAAGAATATTTTCCAAGGCAAGCTTTAAAAATGTAGCTAAATGTCAAAAATCTCGATAAAAGTAAAATAAAAGACTATTTTTCAAATAAAAAATAATTTTATACTAAACTAATTTTGAAGACTGAGAAAAAGCCAATATTTTTGGTTGAGGAAAAGACAATTCTTTTGAAAAACTTTTAACAAGTTTTAAAGACGAATACCCTTTAATAAACGCGCTATGCGAATTTGCATGTAAAACCCTATACCCATTTTTTTCTGAAAATTCCCTAAACTTATATATTGTAGCTTCTTGAACAAATTTTATTACATTAGCCAATTCAGAAGAAAAAAATTTTGAATTTAAATTTAACAACTGAAAAGGAATTTCTGAAATAATTTTACCAAAATTTTCTAATTCATATTTATTAAAATAAAAATTAAAATCAATATTTTTTTCAAGAGTTATTATTTGAGAATCAATCTTTTTAGAAATTTCAAATAACCTTGAATTTATCTTAATTATTTCTTTAGAAAGAAAACTCTCATTCTTTTTACAAAACCAACTAAGTTCGTGTTTTTTTCCAAGAGAAACTTTTTTTTCAGAAAGTAAAAATTGCGCATCATTTATTGGCACCATACAATTTTGATTTTTAAAAAAAGGACCAATAGGATAAGCTCTCATAAAAAATTCCTTCTTCTTTTTTTCTCTCCACTCTTTTCCTGGATTCTGTTCATGAAATTTCTTTGCAAATGATTTTGAAGTAGATTCATAAAAAATCATATCTTCTAAAAAAACAATCTCAATCATCGAATCAGGATAAAGATTAACATCATCAAGAATTATAGGTTGACAACAAGAACAATTTTTTGTTTCAAAACCAATGTTAAAAAATTTTTTTGTGAATAACTGAATCCACACCAAAGAAAAATCAATTTTTGAAATATTTTCATAAAAACCAAGCGGTGCAAATTCATGAATCAAATAAAAATCATTTTTTTCTTTAAATGAAATAGAAATGCCTGATTTAAAAAAAATATTTTCTAAAAAAGTTTCAACAATATCTTCTTTCTTTTTAGGTAAGTTTGAAATATTTACTGAAAGTATTTTTGAAAGAGTGGCTTTCTCAACCAAAGAAAGAGTTTCATTTTCAGCTAATTCAATCGCATCTTCAAATGGAATTAATTTTGTAAGTAAAAAACCAAAATCACACGATTCATCAATTTTTTCATTATTTTTAAAACAATCAAAATAAGACCAATTTTTTTCAAGCAAAAATTGCCTTTCAGGTTCTAAAATTAAAGGTTTTTTACCAAAAGCTTTTGCAATAACAATACTTATTTTTTTTAATTCTGAAAATGAAGAAGCTATAATTTTTTTATTTTCATTATCTGAATTGTTTGAATCAAGTATTTTAAATTTTTTTAATCCAAATGAAAATAAAATTTCTTGTAAATTGTCCCTTGAAAGTTTGGTTGAAAAATTTAAGTACGGAAAGAAGGGGATTCTTTCTACAACCTTAAGGGCATCGTATGAAAATTCAACCAAAACTTCCTGCTTTGATTCATTATACTGTACGTTAGTCAATATATGTTGGGACATGAAAAAGTTTTGTTTTTGCCTTTAAAAAGCGCTTTGAGAGTTATGTGCCGGTGGTCAATTATATAATACTTTGAATATCTAATTTAACTCTTGCATACTTAAAATAAAAATCATAAAAACGCATTTGCTTCTTCATCATCTTTTGAAGAGTCTGCAAAATAGCGGATGGCTGATTCTTCTAAAGTTGATTCATGTTTGCTTGGTTGTGAAATTCTCCACCTTATTTTTACAAGTGTTGGAGCAGAAACTGCTTCTCCAACAAGCATTCCCTCACCAACTCTCAAAGAAGGAATTATTGATATTGAGTTAGAATCTAAACCTTCTGAACCTGCTTTTATGTGATCTAAATCGTAAGGATTAGTTATACGAAGTATTAGGTGTGTATTGCAATTTGCAAGAGTTGTAGTATCAAGGTGTTTTGGTCTCTGTGAAATTATTACCAAAGCCGCACCAAACTTTCTACCTTCACGCGCAATTGTCCTAAGTATTCCTTTAGCCACAGCAATATCTTTACCTGCTTTTTCTGGAATATAATTGTGTGCTTCTTCAACAAACAAAGCGAAAGGGGGGATATTTTTCATTCTTCTCGCAGTAAAAAGTTTATTTGCAATATATGCAGTAAGAACTTGTTTTTTATGTTGTGAAATTATTTTGCTAAAATCGAGCACAACCATTTTTCCAGGAGAAACCAAATCTAACAAACTAGGGTCGTCAACTTTAGAAAATAAATGAAGATTTTCTAATTCTGAAAGTATTCCTAAAAGGGTTGAAGCGGTTTTTTCATTAATTGATTCAGACTGCATGATTTCTGATTTTATAGTATTCAAATCAAATGGACCTACTCCTGATTTCATTTCCTGAGATAATTTAGAAATTATTTGAGATAAGTCACGTTTTTGTTGAGATGAAAGAGAAGGAAGGATCATTGATAGAAAGCCTCCTGAAAGTTTTGAAGCGGCTATCTTCATTTGTGAAGCGTCAACAATTCTTGTTTGTGAAGAAAAATCTTTATATTTTTTGTCTGTAACAGGTTCGCCAAAACAAGTATATTCCCCATGCGTATCAATTACAACTATTCCTATTCGCCCCTGTTCTTTTTTTCGCATAAGGAGTTCTTCCATAATAACGCTCGCAGCAATACTTTTTCCAGCCCCACTCATTGCTAAAATTGCAAGATGTTTTTGTAACAACTTTGAAAGATTTAGTGCAACAGGAACATCATGAAATTGCATTCCTCCAATCATTAAACCATCCTCTTGTAAACCAAGAAAAGCTTTTAAATTTTCATTATCCGCTTTGTATATTTTTGTTCCTGGTGAAGGTGGAAATGTAGTTCTTTCAAATCGATTATTTTTAAACACTCCAAGAGGTTTGGCTTTTCCAATTAAAAATTCCCAATCAGCAGTTGGAAAATGTTTTTCTAAATCATTACCAATTTCTTTTACTGAATCCGGACGCTCAAAATAACGATTTGTTTTAATTACATCAGTAACAAGCGAAATTACTTTTCCTTCAGAATAATCAAGCTCAACAAACATTCCTTTATGAACCATTCCTTCTTTTTCAGCAACAAAATCGATTGTTGTTGGAGAAGGACCTTCAATAGTACTAACAACAGTACCTAATTGTTCTAATTGCCCTAATTGTTTTTTTCCTTTTTCAACATCCATTGTAATCACTCCCCACTTTCTCCCGATTTTGATTTTAAATCTCCAAGAACCATAAAAATTTCTTCAATTGAATGTATTTTATAATCAGGTACAATATTAACAACACTATGCTTTATTTTTCTTTCAATATAACAAGAATACATTCCAACTGATTTTGCACCAGCAATATCAGAACGTAAAGAATCACCCACCATTAGTGCTTCATTTGGTTTTACTTTTAATTCCAAAAGAACTTTTTCAAAAACTTTTGGATTTGGTTTTATTGAATTCATTTCAAAACTATACCCTAAAAAATCAAAATATTTTTTCAAATTTAATTGTTCTTCTATTTTTTTTGCATGTAAACTCTCAGTATTTGTCATTAAACCAAGTTTATATCCTTGTTCGCGGAGCTTGGAAAGAGTTTCTTTTGTGTTCTTGAAAAAATAAATTTTATCAAATCTATTATGATATAATTCATATAATTCTTTATCTAAAGTTTCTTGATCTAGAGAAGAAAATTCTTTAAAAAAATCATCCCTTAATTTATCAAAAGAATCATAATTTTTTGTTTGAACTGCTTTTTCATATCGTGCAATAAAATCTTCCATTTTTATTCCTTGTTCTTTAATTAAAGATTTAAAATGAACAAAATCTATTGTCGCTGGGCACAAAGTGTCCCAAAAATCAAATACAACTGCTTTTATCTCAACCATTTTATCACATCCATAAATTAAAAAAAAAAAACTCAAA
>CAZKAC010000076.1:0-11676 GCA_964550725.1 uncultured archaeon | reverse complement strand
CATAATAGCTATAATATAGCTATTAGTAATATTTAAACCTATCTAAACGCCAAAATAAGCAACAATATAAGAAAAATTACAAATCAGTTAGCAAATACGAAGTTAGCTGCACTATTGCATGATATTGGAAGAGAAGAACAGGATAAAAGTAAAGGAGTTTTGTGTCATGCAAGAATTGGTGCTAAATTGGTTCCAGAACTACTCAAAAACCAAGGTTTTGATAATAATATAATTGATTCTGTGGTTCATTGTGTTAAAACACACCGATTTAGAAAAGGAAATGTTCCAGAAAGTTTAGAAGCAAAAATTTTGTTTGATGCAGATAAATTGGATTGTATAGGAGCAATAGGGGTTGCGAGGGCAATTTATTTTTCTGCTGGACATGGAGCAAAAATTCACAACCACAATCACACAAACATTTATGATACTTTAGAGTACTCAAAAGAAGATACCGCTTATAGAGAGTTTAATGTAAAACTAAAAAATGTTAAAAGCAAAATGCTTACAAACGAAGGAAAAAGAATCGCGGAGCAAAGACATGATTTTATGGAAAAATTCTTTGAACAATTAAATAATGAAGTTGATGGTAAAAAATAAATTAATAAAAAAATAATATAACCAAATTAAACTAATATTTTTTAATTTAAGACACAGGATAGGTTTAAATATCTCAATCTCTTTTTACTATTATGTCTGAAAAAAAAGAAAAATTTGTAGAAATTGTTGAAACTAAATCAATGAATCTTAAAGGGTTTACACTTATTGAAGGTTTTCCGGGACTAGGTTTATCTGGAACAATTGGCACAAAATATATTGTTGAAAAACTTAAGTTTGAACAAATTGGTTTTATGGATTCTAGATTTTTTATGCCAATTATTAGGATTCAGAACGGCATTCCAATGCATCCTTTAAGATTATATGCTAATAAAAAAAATAAAATAGTAATTGCTTTAGCTGAACAAATTATTCCTCAAGAAGTTTCAACAATTGTTGCAAAAGAATTAGTAGATTGGATAAAATCTAAAGGAATTACTTCTGTAATATCAACATCTGGAATTAATACAAGTAGCCCTACAAAAGTTTATGCTTTTGCAAGTGATGAAAATTCAAAAAAATTAATTAAGAAACATAAAATAAAACTAATTGAAACAGGAATCACTTCAGGTGTTACTGCAATGATAATGCTTTATTTAAAAGATAATAAAATTACTGCATTTTGTTTGTTAGGAAATTCTAAAACAAGTGCTGATTATAGAGGTGCTGCTGAATTAATTAAAGCAATAAGTGTATTAACTGGATTAAAGGTAGATGTTGTTCCTTTAATTAAAGAGGCAAAAGTAATGGAAGATGTTTTGTTACAACACCTTAAAACTTTAGAAAACCAAAAACAAAGTGAATTATTAACTACTCCTAATTCAAAACCACCAATGTATGTATAATAATACAAACTAACCACCAATGTATGCATAATAATACAAACTAATTGACTAAGAAAAAATATTTAAAAAATAAATCAAACATAGAAAATAAATTTAATTAATATAAAAAATTAGGTTTAACTTAAATAAATAATTTGAATTATTTTTTTTAAATTATTTTTCAATTTTCTTTTTTTTAATTTTTATTGTTGAGATAAAACTTATTGCTAAGAATAATGTGATAAATAAAATTATTCCAATTTTGTTTTCGGGCAAAGATGGTAATGAAAATGCTCCAGTTCCTTGTGTTCCAATATTAAAAGTCATTGGGTTTTCTCCTTTTCCTGAAAATTTACCATCATCTGTTGAAAAGTAACCCCCATTATCTTTGAAAGATTGTCCTAATGGGATTTGCATTCCATTCTCAGGATACCATGTCCCTGTATTAGGATCATACCAAAATGAACCATTAGTTCCTTGTGCAGTTCTTAATGTTTCTGGAGATTGACCATTATAAGATACTTTAGGAACCCCATTTTCTGCATCAAATTTAATAGCATGTTGTTTTCCATCAGCTGTTTTGAAAGATATTGTTCCATCATCAGATTGTGCAAACCCTCCAACTATCTCTTCATCAACTAAAACTTTTCCAGTTTCTTTATCAATTACTTTAAAATAATCCTTACACTCTCCAGTTTTTGGATCTAAAACAGCATAAAAAATAAATGTTTTTGTATCTGTAGTAAATTGAGTAAATGGCCCTAAATGTTGCATTGATTTGTTAAAATTATCTACTTTTGCTTGTCCAAATTGATCATTTGGGTATGCCATCGCATCTAAATCAATTGCCGGAGCAGGACAATTATTATTTGGATCTTGAATAGTTGTGGGTTTTGCATTTAATCCTGAAACATCTTTATTTGTTAGTACTGAATCTTTGTGTTGTCTTAACCAAATTATTATTTGGTTTGTTTCTTCTTTCAAAACAATTGTTCCGTGTTTGAATGTAATTGATACAAACTTTCCAGCATTATAATCTTTTTCACTATCTTGAAGTTTTGTTTCCCAAAAACCATTAACAATAAATTTAGAAGCTAATCCTCCTTTTACCCTTGGTCCAGTTCCTTCTAAAAATATTTCTCCATCTCTAACAAAAATATTTCCATAGGATTTTGTTCTAACTCCTGTTAATTCTCCAAATACTTGTGTCAATTCATCTCCAGAATATTCTATTCCTGATTGTGATTTTATTGCACTTTGGATACAATCAAGTATTTCTTTATTTCTTACAAACAACTCTTTGTTAGTATTCATCTCAAAAACTGTTTCTGATGTGTTTGGAGCTAATGCCTTATTTAATGTGACTGGAGTTACTTGTGCTGGAATTCTCATGTCTCCCGAATCAATACTCATTCTTGTGTGGTCTTCTTTATCAATAATTTTTTCCCCATCAATACTTATTATCCCTGTTACTTTATTTATTTCAACTTCAGTATTTCCATCTTTTATTATTGTTTTACTTTTAGTATCATATCCAGAAGGCATTGCACTTCCTTTATACCAAAAATAAAATAATTCTGTCCCTGTAAGTGTTCCTGAATTTGGTGGCAATACATTAACGGTTGCTTGTAAAATATCTGCAGATTTTGCTTCTTCTGAAAATGTTTGAAATTGTTCTTTTATTTTATTCATTGATTGTGAAACAACATTTTGATTTTCAGAAGAAATGGTTTCGTTCATTCCTTGTGCCATTTTTGAAAACGCGTCACTTATTGATTCATTAGAAATTATTTCTTGTGATTTTTTTGAATCTGCTCTCATGTCAGGAGGAGCATAAAAGTGTACATAATATCCTTCTTTATCATCAATACATCCTTGTAATTCTGGTGCAAGAATTAATTGTTGTATTCCTGTAGTAATTAACCCTGGTCCGATTCCTCCAAATGCATATACTAAACTTGAACTAACTGCTAATACTCCACCTGATCCTGATCCTGCCCAACCTAACCCAAATTCGCGTAATTTTTGATCACAAGTTGTCCCTTGTTTTCTAGCATCAACTAAATTTATTGGGTCTCCTTCTTCACCCATTGTTATTCCTTTCAAATCAGTCGCGTGTGAATAAGCAACTATTGTTGTTCCTGATTCTTTTTTTACAGATGCCTCTGCTGCTTCAACTAAAAATATTTGTAATCTTTGTGGAGAATTAAAACCATTTACTGTAAAATAATTATTTTCATATGAAATTGGCACTACACATCCAAAACATTCTTCATTGTGTGAATAAAATGCTAAGTCTTTTACTTCATCTCGCATTATTCTACCCTCACCAAGACCCGTTTGACCAGTCCATGGATCAGTAAATTCTTTTATAGTAGGTAATCCTTTTTCTAATGCTGCTTCAATAAGTGTTTTCCATGCAAAAACATTACTATTTATTACCCTTGCAAATAAATCCCCTTGATCAGAACCTTCATTTGCATAAAAATCAGTATATGCTGCTTTATACACATCATCAACACCTGTTGAAACTGTTAAAGTTGTCCATGTATCAGGTAACATGTATCCTGAAAAATTTTTATTCCCCGCTCCTCTTTTTAAATTCCAATAAGCAATTGGAAAGAATGTTCCTTTTGCCATTGCTGCTGGTTTTAAAGTAAAATAATCAGTAAGCATTTTGTTTTCTCGTGCAAATTGAAAATCAAGTAAATTAAAACTTGCTCGTTTTGAATAACCTTGTTCTCGCATAGCATAATACAAATCATTTAAATTAATATTAGCTGTATTTACTCTTCCTGCAATTCTTTTTGATTCGAATCGTTTTGCAAATTCTATCGCACTCATCCCTCCGGGAATTTCAGTCCATGCTGATTCAAGAATATCAATATTTCCACCGACTGCAGGGTTTGAAACTATTGATTGAATTGAAGAACTATTTAGTGGCATTAAATCACCTGTTGGAAGTCTTACACTTAAAGTACCTTCACCATACTTTGCAACATGTTTATATAAATCATCAATTGGAACATTAGATTGTACAACTTTTGAAGGAGCTAATTTGAAAGTTTTTAATGCATTTCCCGCACCAGTAGTTTCAAAAACTACATTTGTAGCATCTTTTCCTACTATTGGCCATTCTCCTGTAAAAGAACCATCTTTAGAAAATTTTTGCATTGCTGATTTTAAATTATATGATCCTCCCGTACTTAATTCAACAATTCCTTGACCAGGAGGAGCAGCTGCATTTTTAACAGCAATTCCTTGTAAAAAAGCAAGATCATCCTTATCTTTTACCCAGTCAATAAAATCTAAAAAAGTTACATCATCCCAATCAATTATTTGTTTCATTATACTTTTAGAATATTCAATATGTGCTTGATCTTCAGAAATTCCTGCTGCAATTTGGTCTAAAAATTTTTTATTTGCAGAATCTAATTGATGTTTACTTGCCTGTGCATAAGATCTTAGATGTTGAACTGCCTCAAACAATTTGTCTTTTTTGTCAGCGGGAAGTTTTGACCAATCTGAACCTTGCCTTAAAACATCATCTGTAAAACCTTGTGCTCCTGAAGAAAATAATTTCTTTTTAACAGTTAAATCAGTAACATAACTAGCTAATCCTTCTTCTTTTAATATTCTTTGATAATCATCAACTCGTCGTCTTCCAAGAATTGAACTAGGCACATCTAATACTGAACTTCTAAGCCCTTCAAGTTTTGCCCTAGATTGATTAACTAATTTTCCAAGAGGAGTTTCCATTTTACTTGCTCCAACTCCATAAGATAATTTGTTGAATAATCTTCCAGCACTATGGAATAACATTGGCCCAAACGATGAAACAACCATTTCAGTTGAAAACCAAGTATTATAATATTTATCAAATGCTGAATAGGTGCTTATAACACATGCACTATTATTACATGTTGTTGCGCTTGTTGCGGAATAGTTTTGTGTTAAAATAGAATTTTTTATTTGTTCTTCTTTGTCCCATTTTGCAATCCCAAAAGTGGGTTCATTTTCATCAAGAATATTGTTTTGAATTCTTTCATATTCTTCTTCTGAAAGATTAAATGTAGATTTGGTTGATTCTTCTCTTAAAGAACTAATTGCCATTGAAAAATCACTTTTTATCCCAGTTCCACTAGTTCGATAACTTAATCCATCTCCAAAAACCCTACATTCTTCTTGTGCAAGACCATCACATCTTCCTACTCTAATAGTATCATCAAGAATTATTCCTATCCCCCAAGGTCCTTCAATTTTTTTATCTGCTAAAAAAGAAAATCTTTCTGCTGAGGTTATTTGTGAAGGAGCATCTACTTTAATTCCTGTTTCACCATCATTTGTATTCCCAATAAGTTGAATGTCACCTAAATCTTTTTTTTCATCTAAATCTTGTCCACCATCAGAAATTTCTTCTCCTTGATATCCATCTTTGGTAAGTTCCATTAATTTTGCTGCCTCAATATCACTAAGCTTAGATATTTCGCATGATTCTCGTACATCACTATCAACATTTAATGGAGCTCCCATATTTTCATAAGATTCTATTTCAAGATTATTGGTTGTTTGTAATTGCAATACATTTTCTTTGTTTATTGTACTGTTAGAAAAATAAGCTGTTTTAGAATAAACACTTGTTGATGGTGAGTTAGTAATTGCATAAGCCGGCATAGTCATAAATAATAAAATTGCAAAGAACATTGCTAAAAATCCAGAAAGAAATGAAGTCATATTTTTTCACCAATATTAAAATAATTTATAACTATTATAAAATTGCACCCACCATGCTTAATATATGTGTCGGAATTAATAAAAACACGGGCAATGGATTTATTCCCCCATAAAATATGTAAATAAAAAGCCCCAAAGGAACCCAATCAAAGAAAAATAAACCAATAAATAATATTATTGCAATTCCAAAAAATATTCCTACAAATTGTTTTATTATTTTAGCATAATTTTTTTCTTTTTGATAAGAAATAGCCATACTTGAAAAAAACTCAATAATTAAAAGAATCATCGAAATTATTATTGATGCAATTATTACACGAATCATTTCACTAAATATCATTAGTAAACTATCCCACAAAGTTGGATTTAATTCAACATCAAAAATAGCTGAATTTACTAATCCATAATAAAAAAAATATACATAAATAAATTCAAGTAATAAAAATGTAACAATAAAATTTAGAATAAAAATTGATTTTACCCATGAAAGCTCATACTTATCAATTATTTTATTTAAAACTGGAGTAAATAATTTATATAATACAATTCCAATTATTGAAAAGAATAAAACTAATTTTGTAAAGTCAAAAATTGCAAAAAATAAACCCAATACCATTTATTCAAACCCACCTAACAATCCAAAGAATTAATGTAAATAGTAATATATAATTGTTACTTAATCAAATTTTGAAGAATTTATAGTATAGAAAGGATTTAATAATTGAAAAAACTTACTCATAACATAATGTTATCATTAATGAATATAAAAATTATTTAAAAGTGAGATTATGATTAGTGTGTTTATTTTAATTATTTATGGAATTACTTTTATTGGAAGTTTTTCTTTAGGTTATTTAATACTCAGAACTGCATTTCCTGAAAAACAAAAGCTTTTGCCTTCAAAAAAACTTATTTATGGATATTTGATAGGAGTTCCAATAATAATTATTTCATCAGCATTTGGAGAAAATTATTTCTTTTTTATTTTTACTTTTATTTCAGTTTTAATTTTTACTCTTGCACTTGGAAAAAGACTTTCTTTAAAAGAAGAAGATTTTGTTAAACTTAAAAAAATAAAAAAACAAGAAATTGTTCCTGAAAAAGCACTTACAAGAGAAGAAAAAATTGCTATTAACAATAAAGTTTCAATCAAAAATACTACTGCTCCAAAAACAACAAATTCAAAAACTGTATTTAATGCTCCAAACAAAAGAATTAGTGCTTCGCCAATAATCGCAATTAATGATTCTAAAGAAAATAATGATTCTAAAGAACATATTTTTAAGGATGATAATACTAATATGTCTAATTTAATTGATGAAAAAAAAGTTTTTAAAAATGTAAAAGAAAAAGAAAAAAAAGAGATTCTTGAAAGATTAAAAAAAATTGCAAAAGATATTAAAAAAAGCGAACCATTGGAAAATGATGACGACAATATGAAAATTGAGGATCTTCAATTTGAGTGATTTTTATGACACACGCACCAGAAAATATACCCAGAAGAATGAAAAGATTTTATCGTAAAGCCATACAAGAAAAATCAAACCTTGAATCAGAATATACTATACAAAATAATGAAGATACTTATGATATTAACAAAAATAATTTTAACAAATATGAGAATAGTGATAATAGTTCTGCAAAGAATTATTTAGAAAATTCTAACGAAAGTTTAGAATCTGCTTTTAAAAAAATTGATAATCTTTCAGAAGATAGAAAGAAAGAATTAAATTCAATCCCATCTATGGAATATGAAGATTTGAATCTTGATGAAAAAAATGCACGAGAATTAAAAAAAATAGGAGAAAATGAAATGGAAGAAAAACTTGCTTTGTTTGAAATTGAAAAATTTAAAAAAGAAAAAAATAGAATGCCTACAAACGAAGAAAAATCACTTCTCGCAGAAAACATATTTAATCAATTAGAAAATGAAAAAGAAACCCAATCAACTGAATTAAATAGACGCGAAATGCGAAGACAACGAAATTCTCAAACAAATTCTGGAAATATTGATATTGTTCCAAAAATGGAAAAAATTGAAGAACAAAATAAACATATTAGACATGGACGACAACAACAAGCAAAAGATTTAGAACTAAAAAACCCAACCAATTTAGACAAAATGAATAATATCAAAGATTTGTTAGATGATGAAAAAAGTATAAAAAATGATGATTTGGATTTAGGACTGGGTGATTTGAGTGAAGATTCTGAACTTGAAGATATTAGTGATTTAGATTTTGACCTTGAAGAAAAAAAGAAAAAGAAAAAAATCTAAATATCATCCATATCTATTTTAACACAATTAAAATCTTTTATTCCATTTTCTACATCAGGCTCTGCCATGTTTTTAAAAACACTAATATCACTTGAAACCCATAAATTAAGTGACATTAAGAAAGGAACATTTTTTTCAGAATTGGGGTGAGTTAACATTACTTTCCCAACTGCTGAATTAACTTTACCAACATTTGGAAATACATCAGTAGCTAATATTTCTGAATTATCAGGATTACAATCATAATAAACTCGATTAACTTCCTCTAAATCACCATCTTCATTAAACAAACCCTCATGAATCGCAAAAATTAATAATGAAAATTTATCAGAATCCTCTTGAAGTATAAAAAATGCATAATCTAAAGATTCTTCAAAAGGTTGTAATACTGAAGAAATAGTACTAACTACTGCTTGTTTTGTAGGAGAACTAAACGCCCCAATATCAGCATGATCTTCTTTTATCATAGTTAATAAATAATCATGCTCGGGAGAATTTTGATTACTATATTCATAATCATAATCAAAAACACTTTTCCCATCCCTTAAAACATTTATATAAGTAATAACTTTTAGAGTATCCATCGAAAAATCTTCAGTATAAACTGAATTTATTTGTTTTTCTACCCGATCACCATAACCAATCATAAAAAAAAATAACATAGTTACTACTGATGAAACAATTGTTAAAAAAATTATTGAATCAACCAGTGAAGCTTGGCCTCTTTCATTAAAACAAATTTTTTTAAAATAATTATTTTTATTTATTCGAAAATTTTTAAATAAAAATAAAAAATTTTTTATTTCCAAACAACCACCGCCATAATCGCAGGAACAATTAGAGTATTATTAAATGGATCCGTTTTTTGAACCGCAACTGGATAAAATTGAATAATATAACTTTTTTGTTTACCTGTAAACTCTCCAGAACCAATTGAACGATAACTACAAAGATATTGTTTATCAGAGGGATCTAATTCATAATCATCAAGACTAGTATTTGTAATAGAACCTTGAATTATGTCTTTTTCATTAAAGGGAATAAAATCATAATTTTCTGAATCATTATAAGCAAATATTTGCCCCACATCATGATTTGCTGGATAAATTGCTGCAATAAAACTATATGAACGGGGGCGAATTTTAATATTGTTACAACTTTTTTCAAATGAAGTTGTTCCAAGCAATAAAGAATTTCCTTTTAATTCACGAGCAACAGAAATTATTTCTATTTTTTGTCTAAAATCAGCATTTCGGTTATTATAAGTTGTTAATGTTGAACTAAAAACTGAAAAAAATAACATTAATGCAATTACAATTGGAATTATCGAAGGCAAATCATCTCCAATCGCTCCAATAAAACCTTTCTTATTAAATAAAATCAAATTTTTTAAAAAAAAACTCATAAACTCCACCAAAAACATTAACCAAAATCAAAATTCATTTAATAAAATAACTCTCTCCCAAAATATTTTTACACTCTGCTTTTGTAATATTCATATTTGTACTCCCACTAGTTTGAGTTAATTCTAAAGAAACATTAAAACAAGAAGGTATGAGTGTATTGTCCGCAGCAATTGGGTTTCTTTTTTTTAATAAATAACACCCAACTTTAACTATTCCTTGTGAACGACTTTGTTGTTGATAAGAAGTAAAAGGAACTATGTAAATAGACTCTTTTCCTTCAAAAACTTCTTTTATAACAATGTATGAATTAGGAGCTGTTTCTCCGCGTGGAAAAAGTTTTATCACATCTTGAGTGTTGTAATAATTATCTACAGGTTCGGATTCTTTCAAATACTCAGGATCAATTAATATTATATCTGCAAATGTATACACACTTTGAGAAGCAATAATATTTTTTTTACCCCTTTCAGAAATTGATAATTGTAAAACATTTTTACCCTCACCTAAACTAATTTTTGAAAAAATCATTTCATAAAATAAATAATCTGCCCCAATACCTTTTCTTAAAGTATCAGGAATACTTTGTGCTTTCAACGAACAAAGTGAACCAACATTGATTTGCTCTTCAATAACTTTTGCTTGATTTTGAAGTAAAGATAAAGCCTCTCTTGTTTCTCCAGTACTTGTAATAAATGAAAGAAAAAGAAAAACAACAATAAAAACACCTGTCGCAAAAACCATCATATTCATTTTGCTTAAAATAAAACTTAACAATTTAACACCCTCATTTACACCAATTAATCAATAATTTATTAATTTAATAAACTCATTTAAATATTTTAAAAACTAAACATATACAAAAAACCTAAACAAATTAACAAAATTATCAACATATAAACCATAAAAATCAATAATCACTATCAAATCACTATCAACTATTTTTTATAAAAACAAATACTTGGCCAAGTTTCTCCAACCCTTGCAACATTCTTTAAAATATATGAACCAAAAGGAATTTTTTCTCCAGGAACAATAACTGAATAACCCGCTAAATCACCCGTAGTTGTACAAATACTATCAGCAGTTTCAAAATTAGTAAATACTGGCAAATTAACACATCTTTCTTTGAACCCCAACGAAACATCAGGTGTATAAAAAATCATTATATAACAAGTATCTTGAGAAATTCCACATTTAGCAGAACAAACCCTAATATCTCTCTCACGAACAATTTTCATTTCATGTGAAGATTGATTAAAACAAGATGTTTGGGGTGAAAAAATAAATTGATTAGTAGTTTTTTTATTTGCCGTCTCTTCCAAATAATTAACAAATTTACTCATCTCGCTCTCAACATGATTTATACAAACCTGTTCATTAACTCGATTTAACATTTGTGTTCCAACAATAATTACAAAAGTCATTATAATTATTGCGACTAATAATTCAAACGGAGCAGCAGCTTGTCCTTTTTGATTAGTTTTTAATTTACTCATCTAAACCAATAAGGTATTACTTAGTATATATTATTTATGTTGAACTATTGGCTTAATTTTCAAAATTAATAATTTTTATTAATAAATATTTATTTATTGAAAAAATTAATTAATAATTAACCAGTTTTTGGAATTGCTTTTTGTGATTGTTGAAACATTGGTTTTACTATTAAAATTAATAATAATGCGACTATCGCAAAAATTAGTATCATATAAACTTGTCCGAAATCACTTGCGCCTGACTCCTCTTTAAATAAATTTGATTTCATAAAAAAATAGTAATGAAAGAAGTATATAAGTTTATACTTCTCTCAAAAAAACCAATAACTTTTTTTAATCTATAA
>CAZKAC010000075.1:0-4310 GCA_964550725.1 uncultured archaeon | reverse complement strand
AAAGTGTATCACCAAAATCAAAAATAACTAGTTTGATCATAAGAATTATTTTGATAGTTCTTTTATTAATTCTATTTCTTTTTCTATCATTGATACTTTGTCTGGGTAAAAGTCTGATTCTATTATTTTTGGGACTTCTAGTTTTAGTAGTGGTTTGATTTGTTCTAATTGTTCTGGGTTTTCTTGTAGGAAGCCGTGTGTTCTAATTCTTTCTCCTTGTTTCCATTGAACAGCTAAATGGATTCCTTTAACATATTCTTTTAATTCTAAAAATTCTTTTGGATTTACTCCTGATTCTAACATATGACAAGTATCCAAAACTAAACCCACTCCTTTGTTTTCTTCTAAAACCTTTTTTATTTCTTGTACGGTTTGAAAACCTTTATTATATTCTTTCGAATTCAAATTTTCTATACAATTTTGTTTGCTCCAATCTAAAACAGAGTAATCTTTGATATTGTTAGGGTGAAAAACTAGGTAATTTGCATTAATTTCTTTTGCTAGTTCTGACACTTTGCCTAAAACTTTTTTGGTTTCTATATTATTATCATATTTATTATTTGATACTGGCATGTGTATTGATTTGAATTCAAGAGATTTAACAAATTTTAGTGTATCTTCTTCAAGCTTATAATTTAGTGCTTCTTCCCAACTACCAAAACCAATTTCTATTCCATCAATCTTTTGTGAATACTTTTGAACGAAACGAATTGAATCATTCCTGTTTAATTTTAAATCAAGACACGCTCCTGCTGAAATTCCAACAACCATAATAAAAAACTAATGAGAATTATTTTTTAATTGAGACTGTTCAAGAAAACTAGTTTTTTTTATAAGTTTATTATGTTACTTAAATCAAATTTTTTTTGCCAGTTTCTTAAATGTACTTTTCCGTTTATTTGAAAAAATATTTCTTTTATTCCGTTTGGTACTTTTTCATAATTTTTTATGTTTAATTTTTCTTCTTTAACAAATTTTTCATAATCTTCGCTTGTTAATTTGTTTAAAAGTATTCTTCGATTAAATCCGTCTGATAATTCTTGTTTGAATTCTTTTTTCCACAGTTCATCATAATTTAGTTTTTTGTTTAGAATTGATTTTGCGGCCATTGCTCCTGATAAAATAGCGTATTTTGTTCCGAATCCTCTTGCGGGGTCAACAAATCCTGCTGCTCCTCCAACAAAATATTTGTATTTGTAGATTGCTGTTTCTGGTACGTTAAAGTGTCCAAATCCTGCAAAAGAGTTTAGTCTTTTTGAGCCGTTAATTGTTTCTTTTATTATTTTGTCTGTTTTTAAAAATTTTTCAAATCTTTCTGAAATTGTTTTAAAATCTGATTTTGTAAATGATGTTATTGCTATTGATAACATGTCTTTTCCGAAAGGCACTAAATAAGCATAACCGTTTTGAATTAGTTTGTTTCCGTAAAAAAAAGCAATTGTTTTTTCGTCGAAGTTACCTTCGAATGTTGCACCAAAACCAAATCCTGCTGGATCGAATTTTGATCCTGAAGCAATTATTTGGCAATCCAATATTTTGGCGGATTTTCCAAGACTAATTTGTGCTCCTTGACTTTTTGCTTGTTCTGCGAAAAAAGATTCCATTGAGTCAGGTGATGGGCCTCTTTTAAATGTATAAAATATTGGGTCGTCTTCGGAATAAATTTCGTCGAAACGATATGTTGGAGAATATTTTATTATTCTTGTTATTGGACTTAATTTTGGCATTTTTATTCCGTATGACTCTATTCTTTTTATGTTGTTTTTATCTGAGCCATAGTTTCTTATTGCTTGTATGTTGTTTCCGCTTCTTCCACCAATTAGTGGTGCTGATTCAAACACTTTTGTTTTATATCCTTCTTTTGAAATAACGATTGCTGCACTTAATCCTGCTGGTCCTGCTCCTAAAATGTTATATTGCAATTTAATCCCCTAATAATAAATATTATAAGAAGTTAACTGTTTTATTTATGTATGTTTTTTGGGGTTAAGTCAATTTTACAGCTGATTGTTCCAGAGTATTCTATTACTGGGATAACTTTTGTTGCGATTCTTTTTATTTTGAGTAAACAAATTGATTTGTTGATTTTTGTGTTATTTCCTTTTATAATTTATTTATTGACTTTGTTTGCTTTCAATGCGCTCAATCAAGTTTTTGATGCAAAAATTGATGCGATATCAAAACCGTATAGGCCAATTCCTTCTGGAAAAATTAGTAAGAAGATTGTTGTTTTTTTTGCATTATCATTGTATGTTGTAGCATTGTTTTTGGCTTTTGTTTCTAATTTATTGTTTTTAGAAATTTTGTTTATTATAATTACTTTTTTGTATTCTATTCATTGGTTGGGTTTAAGAAAAAGTATTATTTCTTCGCCAATATTTGGAATTATTTTTTATGTTTTAATGCCTTTCTTGTTTGTTTCGTCTTATTTTAATTTAGAAGTTAATTATTTTGCATTAATTTTCTTTTCTTTGATTATTGCTAGTATTAGTTTTTTAAAAGATATTGAAGATTTAAAGGGAGATCAAAAAGCAGGGTTTGTTTCAATTCCTTTTATTATTGGTGAACACAAAGCAATTTTGTTTAGTTTTTATTCTTTGTTTGTGTTAGTTTGTGTTTTTGGGATTATTTTTTCTATTAATAATATTTTGTTTTTAGTTCCAATGTTATTGTCTTTAGTATTATTGTTTTTTGTTTGGTTTATTTTTGAAAAGAAAAAAATTGTCAAAAATTCAAAATGTTTAAATCTTTTTATGGTTGTTGTTATAGTTATTCAATTTTTGTTTAGTTTGGTTTATATTATTTGAGTTGTTTTTTTACTAACTCGTTTTTTTTGTCAAATTTTTGTTTTGGTTGTATTATAAATTCACAAACAGAATCTCCTTTTGCTACGCATTTGGTTTCTACACAATCAACGTCTTTTTTGAATGTAACTTTTGCTGCGCCTGCAACCAGTCCTCTAAAAATATGGTCTACACAGTGATCTGTTTTCCCGTATAGTTCAGCAACAACAGAATTTTTTAATTCATAAACCATGTATCCTTGGTCTTGTTTCATTTCTTTTAGTTTTGCTTCTCCCCAACCTGCAAGAGTTACTATATTTGAGCCCCATTTTTCTACATCGTCTACATTTAATGACGATTTTTTTTTCATTGATTCGAACCATTTTTCTCCAGCATCTTTTCCTGCTCGATAAATAACGTTTTCTCGTCTTTCTTTTTCTAATTCTTTTAGCATTGATACAAAGGATTGTGATGGAATTAAAGAAGATGGTTGTTCAAATATTTTTATTCTGCCTTTTTCAAAGCTTACTTGACGAAGTGCTAATAATTTTTCCAAAACTTCAAACATTATTTACCACTAAATATTTTTGTTCTTAATTAGTTTGATTCCGTTTTTGTTTATTTCAAATAAAACAAATCCTTTATCGTGTCCGCTTCTTCTCATTTTTCTTATTTGAAGACTTCTGTATTCAGAACTGCCAACACCTAAATAATTCATGCTAATAATGTTGTCGCATAAGAATTCTGATATAGTGTCTCTTGATAGTCCTTGTGATCCTTCTACTTTTTCTCCTACAAGAAATATTGTTGCGTTAGTTTTTATTAGATTTGAGAATAATTTTCTTAATTTTAGTCTACCAATTGTTTTTGTGTCCATTATTGTTGGCATTACTGTTTCTTGTATTTGTTCCATGCTTAATTCGTTGTTTTTTTCCATTACTGTTGAAGAATTAACTATTGATTCTATTGAATCTAATACTATTACATCGTACTTGTTTTTTGTTATTTCTTTTGAAATGTTTTCTATTAGGGCTACGTCCGAACTATCAATGTTAATTATTTTCAAATTATCATTTTTTTCTTGTTTTAGGCCAAAGTCTGTTAACTGGTTTTTTAGTTGTTCTGGTTTTTGTTCTAGATCTAAGTATAAGCATTTTTTTCCTTTAATTGAATTATTGTGTGCGATTTGTGCACAAAAAATACTTTTTCCTGTTCCTGGTGTTCCAGCTACTAAAGTAACACTTCCTTGTGGAAATCCTCCTTCTATTAGTTCGTCAAAACCTTTTATTCCTGTAGCTAATCTTGAAATCATTTCGTTCTTCCCCCTTTCTATAGCACTAAGCACAAAACAAATATATAAAGCTTAATGTCTTATTAAATAATGGTTATGAACGAGGAATTATTGTTTAATAAGGAACAAGCTAAAAAGATACAAGATTTTTCTTTGAAGGATATGGAATTTAGAAAAAACTTGAAGTTAATTGTTACTGCGTGGCAATTACAAAAAATAGCTACTACTAACGCAGT
>CAZKAC010000074.1:0-2665 GCA_964550725.1 uncultured archaeon | reverse complement strand
GATATCTTTATCAGTTGAAATTAAATCAAAAGTAAATTCTAATGCATCATGATAATTTAGCATACATGTTGAAGAAATAGGTTCTGGATTTAAAGAATCTAAATCTCCTTTTGATATTAAATATTTAGCAAATGCCAATCTTTGAGTAATCAGTTTAATATCTATTTAATCACCTAATTCAAGTCTTCTTATTTTTTCATTCATCCCATTTTGGACAATAGAATTTGTATCCGCAGAATCTACAGTTTTCTTCTTTTGGTGTTGGTTTGAATGTGTGTTCGTAATCGTTTTTAATTTGATTTGAAACATCTATTAGTTCTTGTTTTAATTCTGATAATTTAAAGTTAGAATTCTTGTTGCATCCAGTTACTGCTATTACATCATCATCTTCTATTTTCATTTCTATTGGTTTATCTAGTTTTAGCATGTCAAGAGTTAGTTTTGAGACTTTGTATCCTTTTGCTTGTAATGCTAAAGCATAAAATCCAAGTTGCAAGGCTCTTTTTTTTGGAGGAATAGCATCTTTGTTTGATTTATAATCAACTATTTCTACTGTTCCATCACTTAAAAAATCAACTCTATCAGCTAAACCAAAAAACTTAAATCCTTCAAGAGTTAAAGGTAATTTTAGTTCTGCTTGAGAATCTTTTCCTATTTTTGTTTTGTTTCTTTCCCAAAAAATTTCTATTAAAGGAAGCGCATCTAATAACTTTATATTTTCCCACTCGCTTTTTTTTACTAATTCTTTTGCGATTTCTAAATATTTTTCCTTACTTTCTGCTTTTTGTTTTACTCCAATTTCTAATACTTCATGAACAAAAGATCCAAGAGCAGCACCAGTTCCGTCTGACTCAAAATATCCTCTTTGAGGCATTTGATAAATTTTTGATAATTCAAATCTTTTTGGACACTCTAAATATTCAATCAATCCAGTAGGACTTAAAACAAATTCATCAGGATTAAATTTTACGCCAGAAAAATCTTCACTACATTTTTCTAAATGTCTTTGTAATTCTTTTTCACTAACCAAATCAGAATCAACTATCTTTTTATCCCTACAAACCAAGTAAGTGATTAATCTTTTTTCAATTTCTGTTTTATCTTCAATATCAAGAGAATCCATTAATTGTTTTTTTAACATTGACTTATATATTTCATAACTAGAATTTGGTGCTAAAAACATTGATTTTTCTTCTTCGTCTTTTATAAATTCACAATTTTCTTTATAATTTATCTCATCCAAAAACAATGAATTTGTTGTAGAATCTTTTTTATCATCATAACTCTTAGCATAAGTAATAAACAATTCTTTTTTTGCTCTAGTCCAAGCAACATAACAAAGTCTTCTTTCTTCAAATAATTGTATTTCTTTATCATAATCCTTAATCTTCTTTTCAATTTCTTTATCACCAATTCCTTTTTCTTTCCAATCACTAATTTGTGCCTTAAAATCAGGCAACAATTCTTTTGGAATCAACGGTTCATTTTTAGTTCTAGTAACAGGAAACCTATCCTTTGCAAGATTACAACTAATAACAACATCAAACTCAAGACCTTTAGACGCATGAATAGTCATTAATCTAACAGCATCAACATGCATTATTTTTTCAGCATCAATACTAACTCCAAGAGAATCCACCATTTCTAAATATTTTATAAACTCAGTTAAACTTTTTTCATGCAATTCATAATAATTTTGCGCAATTTCATAAAACTTTTTCAAATTCATTAAACTCTCAATATTTTCAATACTTCTATCATGACTAAAAACTCTATTCAAACCACTTAACTCATAAACATCTAAAATAAGTTCAGGCAAAGGCTTGTTTGACAATTTTACTAATTCTTTTAATTTACTAGCAACCTTAAAAACAACTTCTTTTCCCTCGCTTGACAAATTTACTTCTTTAATAGAATTTAATAACAAATCATCAATTCCAATTTGATCAGGAATTTCTTTTTCTTTATTATATTTTTTTAAATACCTTCCAATTTTAACAGTATCCTCAGGACTCAAAGTGTTTTGAAAGTGAAACAAATCCCACCAAGCTTGTTCTCCAGTGCCTGTTCGATTAATTAAATTAGTTAAAATTCCAAGATAACCAATTGTTGTTCTTATTTCTCTTTTTTGAAACAAATCAACTTTTCCAGCACTAATAACCTGAACTTTTTTTAACTCTAAAGCCTTTTTTATTTCAATAGCTTGTTTATGAGTCCTATGCAAAATACAAATCTCATCTTTTGGAATTCCTTCATCAATTTTTTGTTGTACAAGATCAGCAATAAACCTAGCTTCCTCAAATCGATTAGTTAATTCAATAACTCTTACTTTTTCCCCATCAATATTATTAGCATTTTTAATAACAATACAATCATCAACATTTTCATAATTATTTTTTATCAAATCATAAGCAATATCAAGAATACTATTTGGTGATCTCCAACTCTTATCAAGCTTATGAACTTCTTCCACTCCAAAATTATTTTTGAATTGTTCAAAACTCTCTTTGTAAGAACCTCTAAAACCATAAATTGATTGATTTTGATCACCAACAACAGTAATATTTTGTCCAGCAATAAATTCTATTAATTCAAATTGTAATTTATTCGTATCTTGAAACTCATCAACAAAAACATAAGCATACTTATTTTTTACACCAAACTC
>CAZKAC010000073.1:0-3748 GCA_964550725.1 uncultured archaeon | reverse complement strand
TACCTTCTTTTATAATAATTATAATATTTTTTTCTTCAAGTTTTTTAACTAACCTATGTGATTTTAATTTCCCATAATTTTTTGATATTTTTGCTTGTTCAATTACGCCCCCATTTGAAACAATATTTTTTATTAATGCTTCTTCATCACTATCAAGAATTGAATAAAGTGTTTTTATGTTATTATTAATTATCTTTTCTTTATTATCAATCTTTATAGAATATAAATAATAAAGCAAACATGAAACAAAAACTATTGATAAAAATATGAAAATCATTACAAAATTGTGTGAAACCATTTTTGGACAACCACAAGTAGAAACTTCAAATTGGTCAGCAAGCAAAAGAGATAATAAAGTTATTAATGTTAAAAAGGCTACTCCGCTAACAAGTAAAAGATACTCTTTTTTCATATTTAAAATTAAAACAAAAAAGCTTTTAAATAAAACCTTGTGAAAATCCACTCAAATATAATAGTTTCATAAAAATGAAACTAACCCAAATAATTCTTTTTAATTTCTGTAATACCAAATAGCTTTATTTTTAATAGTTTCAAAAAAAAGAAACCAAAAATAAACTAATTTATAATAGTAATAAGAAAACAAAAAACAAAACAAAAATATAATTAGCATATTTCAAAACCATTGATTTATTGATTTTTGTTTTTCTTTTTCTTCCATTTGAGTAATTATTTTTGTAAGAGTTGATTCTACTCTATCTTTTGAAAAATCATGTTTTTCAACCAAAAATTCTAACAATTTTTCTTTTTGTGGAATACTAGCCTCAATCTGTTTTTGTTCAACCCCAATACTAATTGGGTTCATAAAAACATCAACTATTTCTTTATAATCAAACTCAGGAGAATATTTTGTTTTTTCAATTATTTTTTCAAATGAATCGTTTTCTTTTACTAATTTAACTGCTGTTTTTGGGCCAACTTTTGGAAATTTTTCGTTAAAATCTGTTCCCACTAATAATCCTAACCAAATTAATTTTTCCCGATTTAAACCTAATTGTTTTAACACATCTTCAAGCTCAATTAATTGTGGTTTTACATCAACATAAAAATTTTTACCCGCAACTTTTCTTTTTCCAGTAATCCCAACATTCCTATATAATCTATTCGCACCAAATAATAAACAATCAAAATCTTGACTTACAACACCATATATTAATCCTTTAGAGACCATTACACTCGCTTGAGCTTCACCCTCTTGGGGAGCTTGTATTACAGGAATACCCATTAAGTTTAACATTTCTTTTGCTTCAATAACCATCTCATTTGTTAATTTTAGTGCGCGCGAACCCATTTTTTTTGCTTCAAACATGTTCCCTTCTTTTAATGCTCTACTTGATTTTTCTTCAGCATCAGTCCTAACTTCTCTTCTTTTTTTTAATGTTTCAAATTTTAATTGTGAGGGCTTTCCATCAAAAACATAAATCGGTTTTATTCCTGCTTCAATAAACTTAGAAGTCCTATAAAACAAACCAACTAAATGACTTGTCACTTGTCCATTAGAATCAGCTAATGGCAAACCATCCAAACCTCGAATACTTGCAATAAATTGATATAACATATTATATGTATCAATCCCAATTTTTTTTCCGCAAAGATCATTTATTAAAAATTCTTTTTTTTCAACTAAATTCGAAATATTTACTCCCAAAACAAACACCACTCTTACAAGAAATTATCCATAAAATCATTTAATATATTCTAATAATAAAATCATAATCACATAATATAAACAATAATCTTATTAAAAAAACATTAATCTTTAAAAATTATTAAACAAAAAAAATAAAAACTAATAAATCCTCAAAAAAATGAAAAAAGAAAGATTTAAATACATCCATGAGGACAATAATTATCAGAATAAATGATTTAGTTGTAAGCCTATCCAATTCTACAACTAAAATCACACAACTCTCTTAACTGTGTCCTGGTGTTTCACCAGGGCCTAACCAAATAATTTAAGTTAGTTCAAATTAACTAAAAACTCAAATTAAATTCAAATAAAATAATTTTATCACAAACTATTTTAAGTTTAGAATAAAAACAAGGTTAAGTATGGAACTAAGTTTAATAAGATTGCAAGTAAAAACAACCAAGCAAATAATCGTCCAATTAATTTTTCAGTTTCTTTTTTATTCATGTTCATAAATCCAAAATATGGTAATAAAATAGTCTTTGCTATTCTCCCACCATCAAGTGGATCTGATGGAAGAAAATTAAACATCCCAACAGCAAGAGAAAGAATCCATAAAAGATTCAATATAGTTAGTTTTGAATTATAAATGATGCTTAAAATTTCAAAACCAAAAAAGGGTTCATAATCATTTCTTATTGCTTCAAACCCAACACCAATTCGAGATATTCCCAAAGCATAAAAATTTTCGGGATAAATTGTAATTTTTTCTTCAACCCCTTTTCTTAAAATATTCATTTCTAAATAATTAGCATCAACAAGAACGGGTAATAATTCATCTAATGAGTTTATTTTCGTTTCATTAACCAAAACAATTATATCTCCTTCAAATAATTTTCCAAAAGCTGGTCCAACTCTTTCATCTCCACAAAATTCTATTGTTTCTTGAACAAAACTTACCTTTACCCCAGAATACATTTGATTTATTTCAGAATTTATTATCGGAGTAAAAGCCATACTCAATATTAAAACAAAAATTATTGTTATTGGAACTGTAAGAAAATTAAATGATGGCCCTGCACTAAGAATACATACTCTTTGTTTTTCATCCATATTTGAAAATTCTTTGTCATCTTGCTCAACAAAAGCACCAACTGGAAATAATCCAGCTAGAAGAAGTCCAACTGAATGAAGTTTTTTCTTATAATAAATAAGCATTATCCCATGACTTCCTTCATGAATTATTAATATTATTGCTAGTGAAACCCAAGCAATAAAAGGAACTGCTATTCCAAACCCTGGAATTGGAACCCCGGGAATTACAGGAGCAACTGATGGACAAATTGTTTCTCCAAAAATTAATGCATTTATTGCCAATACTCCATAACCAAGCATAAATGCTAAGGATAATCCTCCAAAACCAAGTAAAATAAATGAAATAATACTTATGCCAATTAATGGTTCAAATAAAGGAGGCATTCTTGGTAACATTAATAATGAAACTAACCATAAAACAAAAAACAAACCAATTGATGAAATCAAAAGAATAATGATTCTTTTCCACCCTCCTTTTTTTCTTGCTATCCAATAATCAACCCCAGTTAAACCAAATCCTAAAAATGACCCAAATATACAAATTTTTTCCCACATTCTTCCCCAATGTGCTATTGAATTAATAGTTTTAACAAATTTTTTTGTTCTAATCATTGTTAAAATATAAGGAATTACAAAAGGATTTGTAAATTCAAATTTTGCCCAAATAGCATTAGGAATAATTACAAACAAACCAATCGATAATAAAATATAATAATTTCCAGTATCTCCATTAATTACTAATTCGGTTAACGCAACTAACACAACTAAAAACCCAATAATCAACCCAATTTTTGGACTTACTTTTAATAAAGGCCCTCTTGCATTTTCTAATTCTTTACTCAAAGAAATTGATCTTTTTTTTGATGAGAATGACTTTTGAGGATTTTTTTTCAAAAAACTTAATTCTTTATTATTTGATTTTTTAGAAATTGATTTTTTAGAAATTGATTTTTTAGAAATTGATTTTTTAGAAATTGATTTTTTAGAAGTTAATTTTTTAATTTT
>CAZKAC010000072.1:0-7026 GCA_964550725.1 uncultured archaeon | reverse complement strand
AAATTAAACTTAAAAAAAAATGTGAAAAATAAAAAAAGAATTTAAAAAATATGAAAAATAAAAAAAGAATTTAAAAAATATGAAAAATGAAAATAACATTAGACAAAAGCTTATTTAAAAAATAATTAATAATAATTATTTTAATTCGCCTTTTTTCATTCTTTTTTCAAGTGAATATGGTGCTTTAGCATTACAAATTGTACAAGTAACAACAAATGTAGGAGTTTTGTTTTGTTTTTTCACTGTTGCAACATACTTATATTTCCCCATATATCCTTTTGTGTTTCTTTTGTGTCGTCTATTCCCTTGAGCCATTGGTCGTCCAGCAGCTGGTTTAAATTCTTTCATTTTTTGTAAAGTATGTTTTTTACACTTTTTACAATATAATTTCTTTTCTTTTGGAACATCCATTATACTCACCAGAATAATGAAAATGTGAATGGAAAGCTTTTAAAAGCAAACTGAAGGAGTAAAAAAATTACAAATTCCTTTAATTTAAAACAATTATGCTAATTATATAAGATTTCTTAAAACAAAAAGAAACCTAGTTTTATAACTAATCAAACACAAGGGCAAAGTAATAAAAAGCCGTTTTACTTTATATTATTGAGATTAGGAGTGTTTTTTATGATGATTTCTGCATTTGTTGAAGCCTTTAAAAAAATTATTTCTAAACCAAGTTTATTATTTTTTGTTTTAATTTCAATATTATTTGGAAAAATTTTAGGCCAACTAACAGTAAATGCATGGATTCCAATTTCAGATATTTTTACAATGTGGCACAGTAGTGAAAGTCCATTTATTGCGTTAATTTTAAGCAATCCTGTTGAAATTATTATAATTCTTACAGCTACAATAATCTCATTTACTGTTTCAATCATAATTCTTGAATTTTTAAGTAGAATTGTTTATGGTGAAAAAATTGTTGAATCAATAAACCTTTCAGTTCTTGATTGGAAAAAAGCATTTGGTGTTTCTTTTACAATGTGTACTATTTCATTAATTTTATGGTTTTTATTAATATTTTTTGTTCAATTGGGAACAATAAATGAATTTGTTTCTTTAAGTTTAGTTATAATTTTAATGGTTTTTACAACAATTTTATTTGTTAAATTAATTTTTGTTTTTCCTGCGATGATTGAAGAAAAAAATGCAAAATTGGCTCTTCAAAAGAGTTGGAATTTTTTAAATACTCCCATTTCATTTGGAAAGGCAATTTTATTTTTTATTATTCTTGGAATAATTATTTTGATTTTTGATTTAATTATTTTAAATATTTTAACTATTTTATTACAACTAGGTATTAATAATGAATTATTAATAGATTATACAATCCCCCTAATTCAAGATATGTTTGTAACCTCATTTATTGGTTTAGCTATTGCGGGATATTATTATAATAAGTAAGGGATTTTGTATGACCCGATTAGTTAAATTGCGTTTAAAAAATTTTAAATCATTTAAAAAAGCTGAAATTCCTTTAAGTGCTGGGTTCACTTCCATTGTTGGAAGTAATGGTTCTGGAAAAAGTAATACTTTAGATGCAATAATGTTTGTTTTAGGTATTACTTCATTAAAAGCTCTAAGGGCTGGAAAACTTGTTGATTTAATTAATAATACTTGTAAAGAAAATTATGCAAAAGTTGATTTAATAATAAAAAATAAAGATAAAGAATATGAAATTAGTAGAATGGTAGATAAGCAAGGAAAAAGTATTTATCGATTAAATGAAAAACGCACTACACTAGGAGAGATTACTTCATTGCTTCTTGAATTAGGAATTGATGTTAGTGGACATAACATAGTTACTCAAGGAGATATAATGAAAGTTATTCAAATGAATCCTATTCAAAGAAGAGAAATTATTGATGATGTTGCTGGACTAAGTGAGTTTGATGAGAAAAAAACTGAATCTTTAAAAGAATTAGATAAAGTTGATTCTAGAATTAAAGAAGCTACAATTATTTTAAATGAAAGAAATGTTTTTTTACAAGAACTAGAATATGAAATGATTGCTGCAAAAGAATTCGAACAACTTGAACAAGAAAAAAAACAATTAAAAGCAACAATTATTGGAAGAGAAATTTATTCACTAGAAAAAAGAAATATTGAAATTGATAATGAAATTAAAGAATTAAACAAAAATAAAATGGAATTCGAAAAAGATATTGCAAAAATGCGATCTGAAATTATTGAGTCAAAAAAAATTTCAGCTGAATTAAATAAAAAAATAATTAAATCTTCTGAAGAAACTTATTCAAAACTTGGTAAAGATTTTGAAGAAAAGAAAGGACAATTAAATTTAGAAAATGAAAAAATTGAGATGAAAAATGAATTAATTGTTAAAAATAAAGAGAAAATTTATGAAAATAAAAAAGAATTAGAAAAAAATTTAAATGAAAAAAATTCTCTTTCTGAACGTAAAAAATTATTAGAAGATAAATTAAATTTAATTATTTCGGAAATAAAAATGGTTTCTGAAAAAAAAGAAGATATTGAAAAAATTGTTACATCAAAATCAAAAAAACTAAATGAAAAAGAAGTTAAATTAGATGAATTAAATAAATTAATTGAAGAAAAAAGAAAAGAATTATTTGATTCAGAAGTTTTTGTAAAACAGTGGGAAAAACAAAAAAAATATATTGAATCAAATATTCTTGGATTAAAAAAAGAAGAAGAATTTGCTAAAAAAATTGTTTCTGAAATAAAAAATAAGAAGGACAAAATTAAACAATATACTGGTAATCAAAATTTAGAAGATGATCTAAAGATTAGTGAAATTAGCATAGAAGATATGTTGGAAGAAATAAATAAATCAAACGCAATTATTTCTAGTGAGAAAAAAGCTTTAGAATTACTCAAAAAAGCAACCTCAACCTGCCCAACATGCGATTCTAACATTGGCACTACACATAAACAAAAATTAATTAATGAAAAAACAATAACTATTAATAAACTTCAAACCATAGCTAAAAATTTAAACGAAAAAGTAAAAAATGAAAAGGAAATAGCTATTAGATTGAAGGAAAAGATAAGGATTATTACAAATTTATTAATTGAAGTTTCACATGAAAACGAGGCTATTTTAAAAGTAAAAAATATTGAAAAAAAGATAAATGAGTTAAAAGAAGACTTAAATAGTAAACAAATTGAAGAACAATTAAATAAAAGAAATAATTTAAACGAAAAAATTAAAGAGTTTATTTTTCAAAAAAACGATATAAAAACACAAATAGAATCATTAAGAAAACAAAATGTTTTTGCAGAATATTCAAAAATTAGTAAAAAAATAGAAGAACTTCTACATAATAAAAATGAGGTGGGTGATGAATTAAATGAAATAAAATCAAAACTAAATGAACGCCTTGGTGAGAGAGAAAAAGTATTAATTAAAGAAAATAATTCTCTTGAAACTGAAATAAAAACACTTGAAGAACATATAAAAATAAAACAAGAAGGAATTAAAGAATTAGAAGAATATGTAAAAAAGAAAGATATTGAAATTGACGAAGCTAAAAAAAATAGTGCTAATTTGATTAAAGAAAAAGAAACATTGGATAAAAATGCTGATAGTATTGAAAAACTCTTAATCGAACTACTTTCAAAGATAAAAAAAATAGAATCACGCCTTAATGAGTTTAATATTGAAAAAGGAAAAATTGAAGTCAAAAACAATGATTTGAATGAAGAGATGAAAGAATTTGAAAAAATAGAACAAATAGCTGGGAAAGAAGTTTCAGAATTAAAAGAAAGAGTTATAGAAATAGAAAAAAGAATTTCTACAATCGGTGCAGTAAATATGAAAGCGGTTGATAATTTTAATGAATTAAAAAAAGAAGTTGATGAGATTCAAACAAAAGCAACCCAATTAGAAAATGAAAGATTGTCTGTTTTAGACATGATTGATAAAATTGAAATAAAAAGAACAACTGTATTCATGGATTGTTTTAATGAAGTTAATAAAAATTTTCAAGAAATGTTTTTCAATTTTTTTAATGGAGAAGGAAATCTCAAACTAAGTAATCCTGATTCTCCACTAATATCTGGACTAGAAATAGATGCAAAACACAAAGGCGAAAATTTACAACACCTTGATGCAATGAGTGGAGGAGAAAAAACTTTAACAGCACTAGCATTCATGTTTGCCATCCAATTATACAGCCCAGCTCCTTTCTATGCTTTTGATGAAGCAGATGCTGCACTAGATAAAGAAAATTCATTAAAAATGAGTAAATTAATAAAAATGATTAGTAAACATAGTCAATTTATCGCAATAACTCATAATGATACATTAACAAAACAAGCTGATCAAATAGTTGGAGTTGCATTAAGTAAAGAAAAAAGTTCAGTCATTGGATTAAAACTAAAATCAAAAGATTTAATCCAAAATTTTCATGAATAAAAATAACTTATACATAATAAATTGTTAAAAACATTAATAATTATTTAATAAATTAAAAAAAAAAAATTCTCCCTAATCCAAAAAAAATTATTCAAAATACTATTAATTATTTAATAATTAGACTAAACAATTATCCACTAAAATTATTTTTTAAAATTAACTAATAGAATTCTTTTTTGACCCACTATACTTTTTGAGAGCTTTTTTTCGTTTAATTTTGTCTAATTTTTCATTTTCTAATTGTTCTTTAGCTAGTTCAGCAGAACCCTTTACCCCATCCTCTGCCATAGGAGTTCCTTTAATAATATTACTTAAAAATTTTTTACTTTTTAATCTATTTCGATATATTTTTTTATTTTCAAAACTATTTTTTGATTTTTTTGTAAGATCATCTTGTTTTGAAAGCACAGTCACATGATCTTTTATTGAAACAAAAGATGGAACTTTTAATTTACAATTATTATTTCTAAAATTTATTGAGTTATGAAATTCAGATTCACAACCATAAATATTTGATTTTAAATCAGCTATTTCTTTTGTAATGTCCAAATAATGTTTTTTATAATCTTCATCAATTATTAGCCCAGATTTGTAATGTTTTTGAAGTGATTTTAAACCATTTTCTAATGCTCTTATTTTTGCCCTAGATTCATCAAGATTTATAGTAACTTCTGAAATTTTATGTTGCTTTTGTCGCAATAAATCTAATTCATCATCATACCTTTTCTTTAAGAAAAAATATTCATCATCAGAAATTTTCTTTTTGGTTAGAGCATTATCAAGATTAGAAATGACTCTTTGGAGTTTTGAAATCCTAATATTAATTGGCCCTCTTACTCCTAAATGAGATTTTTTAAAACTAAAAAATAATAATATTCCAAAAAATATGATTATTACAAAAACAAATAAAACAGACACTACTTGTAACATATCAGTTCTTTTAGTATATGAAATATCCATTGTTGTTTCAAAATCAGGTTTTTCATAATAGTCCGAAAAATTATTTGTTGTTAAATATGATTCAACTTCTTCCCTAACAACACCAATATTTTTAGCAAGTACAATTAAATCATAACTAGTGTCTAAACTTGTTCGAGAAATATTAATACGCCCAATACTCATTTCATATTTTGCATTTTCTAAAAAGAAATGAGCATGGTCAAAAAAAAGCAACGCCCACAAAGAAATTAATTGCTCCCTTTCTGTTGAAAGTTCTGTTTCAACAACATTAAATATTTCTTGGTCATCAAAAAATTCTCTTTCTTGTTCTCCAATAATAAATGCTTCAGAAAAATAAGCATCATACATTGCAGCAAAATAAAAATTATTATCATATGAGATTTTTGCAGAATTTAACCTTCTTAATGATTCAGACAATGCACTTTGTGAAGCATTAGAATCACTTATTAATTTTTCCACATCTTCAATTTTATCTAATGTATTTTGAATAAAAGTTTCAGAATACATTGGAATTACTTTTTGTTTACTTTTTTTAGCCTCAACCATGAAATCTTTCGCAGCATCAATCCATGCTTGAGCAGAAACATATTCATAAACTCGATTAAATAATGCTCCTTCAATTTCATCAATAGACTCTAAAGATTCAATAAATTCACTATTTTCTTCTAAATTTTTTAATGCATTTTCAGCATATGCAATTCTTTGTTGAGCCCCAATAACCCATTCATAACTATCAAGCGAAATAAAATCCATACTATCTTTTAACAAATTTATTTCCCTTTTAAGTGATTGAATTTTATTCCCCAAAATTGTTGAATTTTTTGAAATCAAAGAAGGATTTGCTGCAATCTCTTTAATTGTTCCTGCCAAAATTCTTGAATTAAAAGCGAAATTTGCTGAAGAATATAAATAATTATGATCAAGATATATCAAAGCCATTTCTGAATTTCTTTCAGTTACCCCTAATTGAGGATAAAACTTTGAACGCATTCTCTCATCAAGAGATGTTGTTTCCAATTCTTTTTTTGCCTCACTTATTACCCCATTTGCTCTTTCAATATAAGATTCAGACATTTTTTGCATAGGAATAAGAATTGAATTATATTCAATTGTTGGAGGAATAAAACCATTTACTATTTTTGATTCATCCACTTCAATTAAACCAATATCTGAATAAGCATATTCAATTACCTCATCAATATTACTGACTTCAACAATCTTTAACCCAAGTTTTTCTGGCCCATAAGATAAAAGATTTATTGATTCAACTTTTCCATTTTCTTTTATTACTTGCCTCGCCTCCCCTTTAGGAATCATAAATAATTTTAAACCATCTTTAGCAGCAGCTTTTGATTTTGGATATACTCCTCCAACAACACCCACAGAACCATCAGTATTTATAGTACCAGTAATTCCAACATCAGAATTAAGTTTTTTTTCAGAAAGAATAGAATAAGTTAAAAGAGTCATTGCAGCCCCCGCCGAAGGCCCTTCTACTTCAGAAGCATTAGCTTTTATATCAAAAATAAAAGTATTATTTTTCGTCGAAACCCCTGTTTTTTTCTTAGCAATTTCTAAAGCAATATTTCCAGTTGTTTGAGTATCTTTTCCAACAAGAGAATTTGATGTAATAAATGAAACTTCTCCATTTCCAGGAATTAAAT
>CAZKAC010000071.1:0-2700 GCA_964550725.1 uncultured archaeon | reverse complement strand
TTATTTACCAAAAGCTTATATATTCTAATAGAATTATTTTTTTAATAGGAGGAATCTTAATGGAATATAAAATTAGTGGAGATATTTTACAAACAGTTGACATAACACTTAGTGAAGGAGAAAAAGTATATTCTGAAACAGGAGCAATGGGTTGGATGTCAGACAATATAACTATGGAAACCAAAATCAAAGGAGGAATTATGAAAGGTCTTGGGAGAATATTTTCAGGAGAATCTTTTTTCTTAGTAGACTATTTTGTTAATCAAGGAAGCGGACTAGTAAGTTTTACTGCTGAATACCCTGGAAAAACTGTTCCATTTGAATTACAAGAAGGACAAAGTGTTATTTGTCAAAAAGATTCTTTTCTTATTGCACAAAACTCTGTTAACCTTGAAGTTCATTTAAATCAAAAACTAGGCTCTAGTTTTTTTGGTGGAGAAGGATTCATCTTACAAAAATTCACCGGTCCAGGAACTGTTTTTGCAAGTTTTGGTGGAGAAATTGTAACATATGATTTAAAAGAAGGTCAAAGACTAAAAGTTAATCCAGGATATGTTGCTGCATTTGAACCAACTGTTCAATTTGACATCCAGACTGTTAAAGGTCTAACAAATATTTTCTTTGGTGGAGAAGGATTATTTTTAGCAACAGTAACAGGTCCAGGAAAAGTTTGGTTACAAACAATGCCTATTAGTCAACTTGCTGCAAAACTTAATTCTTTAGGACCAGAAGGAAAAACTAAAGGAGGAAGTTCTACAGGAAGTGGATTTTCACTTGGCGCAGGAGGACTTAATTTTAAACTTTAGGTGATAATATGGTAGAAAAAAAAGATATAATGAAAAATGATTTAATGAAAATAATTGGAATAGGATTTATACTAAGTCTTATTGCATCATTTGGAGCAGGAGCGCTTGTTGTTTTTATCCTAGGATTTAACATATTTGGACTTGGACTAGGAATATTCGCAATGCTATTTTTAAGTGGGATACTTTTTGCAATAATGATGTCAATAACTATCCTCATTGCAATTATATTCTTTGCTATAAGAGACACAGGAAAAGATTTTCAACAAACCAAAAACACAAATTATTCATTTAAACAACAACAAGAAGTTGGAAAAAATACTCAAAAATTAAATCAACCAGTTATTAAAAAAAAGGATGAGGGTAATTAACCCCTCTCTTTTTTATTTAGTACTAAATATTATTTTTATATGAATACTTATGATAAAATTCGTGTTGCCGTTGGGAAAGTAGTTGATTCTGGAATTCATCTAAACGCAGCAAGTGCAGCTGACGGAATCGGAAAAAAGTTAGGTCTTTCTGAACGCATGATTGAGTTTACACACATCGAATTAAGAAATTATGTTTATGAACCCTCATTTAAAAAAACCCCTATCAAAGATAGAATCTTATTTTTACCACATTGTGTAAGAAATACTAAAATTTGTAAAGCTGAATACACTGACGAAGGTATTATTTGCAAACATTGTGGCGGGTGTGATTTAGACTGTGCAATAAAAACTGCTCAAAGAATAGGTTATAAAAAAATCTTTGTAGTCCCTGGTGGAAGAATGGTTAAAAAAATTATTGATAAATATAATCCAAAAGCATCAATAGGAGTCTGTTGTTTTGAAGAAGCACAATTAGCATTTGAGATGTTAAAAAATACAAATGTTATCCCCCAAGTAGTTTTACTTCTAAAAGATGGTTGCAAAGATACACTAATCAACTTACCCTTGCTTGAAGAAAAACTTTCACTACTTGAAAAATAAAAATTAGTCAAGTCCTAAAAAATTTTCTATTTCACTAAAATTTTTTACAACCAATACTGGATTATACTTTCTTAACTGATACTCTGTTGAAATACCCGTTTTTTTTCCAATGAAAACAACACCATATCTTTGACACATCAAACCATCCTGTGTAGAGTCTCCAATAAAAATTATTTCACTTTTGTTTAGTTTTAATTTTTTTAATACTACTTCTATCGATTCAATGTCTGGTTTTTTATGTTCAACATCATCACTTGTAATAATAAAATTAATATTCTTCATTACTTGTTTATCAAACACAGCATTAATAAATTGCCACCTTGAACCAGTAACAATCGCAACTTTATATTTTTTTGAAACTTTTTCTAAAAATAATTTTGAATCTTTAAACCATTGTTTATTTTGTTTTTCAAGCATTTTTAAAAAAAATGTTCTCCTATACTTAACAAATTCATGAATATCAAAAGAAGTTTTATTTTTATCCATTAAATAATAACCAATATCTCTTGAATGTAATTGTGCCAATTCTCTTAATTTTTGATTTGAAACTTTATACCCAAAATGAACAATTGTTTTTTCAACACTTTTTGTTATTAACGGAATTGAATCAATCAAAGTTCCATCCAAATCTAAAAAAATTGCTTTCAAAACCATATTTTTAATACGAAAGCAATCAATATAAATGTTATCAGAGACATTTTCTTTAATACCGAGCAAACCACTTCAGTCCCGTTGAAAACGGGGGTGATAGTGTGAATCGCTCCTGCTCGGCGAAAGGAGCGCCCCGGTAGTGTAGTGGTTAAGCATCCCACCCTCTCAGCCTTTATTAAAGGCTGGCGAAAAGAATTTGACCTTCTCTGCTGAGAAGGACAGAAAGCCAGAAAGGGGAGTTCGGTGGAGACTCGGGTTCAAATCCCGGCCGGGGT
>CAZKAC010000070.1:0-14637 GCA_964550725.1 uncultured archaeon | reverse complement strand
TAAACAAATACAAATAATTAGTATCAATTTTTCTATAAGTAAAATTTTGATTGATTTTATTAATTATAAAAATAATTAAATAAATAATAAACAAGTGATTCGTATGGAATTGGACAAAAGTAAAAAACTAAAAAATGTTCGCGAAACATTATTAACAAATGCAAAAAAACATAAATTATATCAAAATGTTTTAGACACTGATGGAAATATTGTTTTTGGAAGAGGGAGCGATTGTGCAAAAATTTTATTCATTGGAGAAGCGCCTGGATTTACTGAAAATGCTAATGGAAAACCATTTATTGGAAGAAGTGGAAAACTTTTGAATGAGTGGGTTTTAAAACTTGGAATCAAAGATAAAGATTTTGCAATAATGAATGTTGTTCCAATAATTCCCCTTTCTAAAGAAAAAAAAATTAGACCCCCAACTCCCCAAGAAATTAAATACTTCTTACCATACACCCAAAAAATGATTGACGTAATTAATCCAAAAGTTATTATACCACTTGGAAGAAGTGCGGGAAGTATATTTGATAAAGATTTAAAAGTTGGAGATGTTAAAGAATACAAAAAAAATAAATTGTTTTTTATTTACCACCCAGCATACTATTTAAGAAATGGACGAAAAGGTTTTGAAGATTTAAAAAACTTAAAAAAAATTTTAAATAAAAAAAAGTAAAAACAAAAACTAATTATAAAAAAATAAAACAAACTAATTATTCCAAAACAAAAACTAATTATAAAAAAATAAGAAAAGGAGTTTAATATAAATTAAAATTATATTAATTATCGAACGTAATTTAAACCACCTTTTGGAGAAGTTTCATCTTCAATTGATTCAAGTTGTTTATTTAATTCATTAAATTGTTTTTCAATTTCTTTAGTTTCTTTTTCAATTGATTTCATGTTTATTTTAAAACCATATTTTTTTGATAATACTTCAATAACTCTTTTTGCACTTCCTTGATCACCATAAATTAATTGTGAATTTGTTTCACCCATTAAACATGCTCCTTTAATACTTCTTAATTTTCCAAGCCCAACAAGCAAACCTGCCGCTCCAGCAATAAGCCCTTCTTTTTTATCTTTTTTTGCACCAGCTTTTAACCATTCTTCAATTATCAAATCATCAGTACCTGCAATTATTACTTCTGGTTTTCTATTAAGTCGTTCATCCCCTACATTTACTCCAGCAAGCGTTGTTACTTCAACAACATTTAATGATTTAAAAAAATTAATCATAGTTTCGGCAAACTCATAATGTTCTTGTGAAGACCCTGCTTTAAAATCAAGAGTTGGTTGTACTGGTCCTGCAAAAAAAATAAACTCTTTTTTTCCTTTTTTTAAATAAAATATTTCATTTTTAATCATCATTATTTTTGAATTTTTTGTATGAATACTTGGAGGAAAAGAATCTGAATAAACTTCTGCGATTTTTTCAGGTTTAAATTGTTTTAATAAATAATCCACAGTAATTTTTCCAACTAACCCAATACCTGGCAAACCAACCAAAACTGTCGCATCCACTGGATTAATTTTTTTTAATACAAATATTTTTGTAGGCATAAAATCACTTAAACAACACTTATAATTTAACCAATATATAATATTTTCTTTTTATTAAATAAATTTAATTTTTTATTAAATTCAAATATTTTATTCATCCGTTTTTTTAAATGAAAAATTAACTCCTTTTTTCTTAGATAATTCTTCACCCCGTTTTACAAAATCATTAAGTGCTTTCTCAGCTAATTTGAATGTTGATGCAACAAAAGAAACTGCATAAGTTCCTGCTCCAACATAAATTATATCACACCCTTTTATTTTTTGTAAATCTTTCAAAACTTCTTTAACTTCATCTAAACCATTTGAAGAAACTGAAGAAACTTTCACATTCCCTTTTAAAACTTTTTCTGAAATTTTAATGTTTTTATCAACAAGTTCTTTTAAAGGAATTATCCAAATTTTTGGAATAATTTTTTCAATGTCTGCCCCCATTGCAATTTTTTTAAATGCATCATGCAAACTATCAAACTCTTCAATTAAAGGTTCTGCAACTTTTTCCCAAACTTCATCAACATCTTTTTTATTTTGTTTTGCTAATGCTTCAATCAATTTTTCTGATCGTTTAAATTGTCGATAATCATTTATTTTTTGTTTTTCTCGTTGTGAAGAAACTGAACCAAAAGATAAATCAACTTGATTTTTTTGTACATCAATATTCAAAACTTTTGCAGCCCTTATCTGTCCAAGTTTAACAAAATTTCTTATATTTTTTACCCAAGTATTTGAAACATTACTTATATGCACAAAACCTTTTGCATTATTATATTCTAATAACTCTGCAAAAACTCCATAATCTAAAACCTTTGTTATCTCAACAATAACAATCTCATTTCTATCAGGATACTCCATCTCATCACACCTTATCAATCATAATTATTAAATACAAACCCATTTATATTGCTCACTATTTTCAAAAAAATTAATTTATTTTAATTATTTATTCTTTTGCAAGTTTTCTTGTTACAAAGAGTTTTGCTACTTTTTCAGGCAATTCCACTTCATCCCCTTCAGAAAAAGGCCCATATTCTTTCATATCAGTCCCTACAAAAGTTGGTACATTTTTAAGAATTACTAATTTTTTCATGCTTGTCTTTTTTTCACTTCTTTCTCCAAAAAGATTTTTACATAAATTATCATGTTCAGAAAGTATTTTTAATATTTTTTTAAAAGTTTCTTTTTCTTGTTTTGCAACTTTTTCTAATATACCCTCATCAGTCCTTGAAGCAATTAATGCTTTGTTTAATATTTTTTTTTCTCTTAAAAGAAATACCTCTTCAACAACTCTTTTTAAATTTGCAAATTCTCTTGCACTCGATGGAGAAAAATTTTTTAATGAAGCTAAATATTCTTTTTTTTGTTCATTTACAAATACTTCAACTGAATCAATAAAATCTTCATCAACTTCAACTAAACTAGATGTATTTTTTTCTAAACGCTGTATCCGTCTAAGCTCATCATAATTTATTTTCATCAGTCACCAAACCCCACTATTAATTTGAATGTATACTTCTTTATAAAAACCTTGCATTCATCAAACTAACAAAATAATTAATTTAAACAAATTTAGCAACCCCTTTACCAATTAAATAAACTGCACAAAAAAGAGGTAATTCTTCAATAGAGTCATCAAATGGCCCAAATGAAATATTATTTATCTTTAACTTAGGTGTTTTTTGAATTCTAACTTTTACTAATTCATTTTCAAAAACTACTGGATCAATAAATGGATCAAATCCTTTTAATTTTTCAATAGGAATATTTTTTGCAACAAATCCTGTTTCACCATGAAGCGTTTCAGGCACCCTTATTATTTTATGTAAATCTACGCTTGTTTGTCTATCAATAGGAATTTTTTCATTTTCAAGAATTTCATAAAGTATTTTTTCCCAAAATTCTTTACTTTTTCTCCCCTCAATTGGAAATAAAATTCCCTTATCCATTGCTTTTAAAAAATCTGTTTTTGCTTCAAAAATATTTTTTATTTTTTTTAAAGGAATCCCTGTCAAAATAGAAATTTTTTTAGGATCTCCTTCAAACATATTTTTTATACCCTCATTTAATCTTTTACTCCATAATCCTTTTCCAACTGGACAAGTTAATCGTTTAACTGAAAGATTATAACCTAAATTTGAAAAAAATATTCCAGCACCTGTTAAATAATCTACCAGTTCAATTCTTGCACGACGATTAATTGATTGTAATTTTTCATCACGAAGATGAATATGATACCCTGCTTTTCCTGAAAAATTAATAAAAATATTTTCTGTAAAATTAAAATCTTTTTCTAAAAAATCTAATAATCTAAAAGTTTGTTTTTTTGCAGCACCCAAACATTCATCACAAAACCATTGTTGAACTAAAACCTTAGACCCACACTGAGGACATAACAAAGGAGCTCCTTTACCTTTATGCCCATTAGCACATTCCCAAGTATCATGTTTTTCTCTACAATCAGTTTCTAAATCATCCGCATCAAATTCATAAATTATATCTGCCTTTAATAATTCTTTAGCACTCATCGGACGAGCATCAGGATATTTATAATATGCATTTGAATAAGAAAAATATAATGGACTTTCATTTTGTAAAAATTTATTCATTTCATCTAAAGTTTTAAAAGACAAATTTCTATTTGCAATTTTTCTTTTAAACACACCATATCCAAATTCTCTTGAAGATACATCTGGAACAGAAACTATTTTATTTTTTTCATAAAATTTTTTGAAATGTTCTTTTAAAAATAATTCTTCCTGATTTTGCTCCATATCAATCCCACACCATTTTATTTAATCTTCATTTTTGCTTTTTTCATTTTCATTTAAATTTTTAACTAAACTTTCATTTGAATTTTTACTTTTAACTAATTCTTTATTTTCATTTTTTTCACTTAATATTTTATTTGAATCATTATTCTCTAAATTGTCTCTCTTTTGAAACCTCAATTTTTTTCTTAATTCCCGTTTATAATATTGTAGCGGATGTTTTACATCACAAATAGAACATTCTTTTACTTTCAAACCATATTCCGCAATTTTTTTACAACTAGGGGCTGATAAGTCTTTTTCATAAATTCTTTGAAGTTGATAACTCGCTAAATGTTCTTTAAAATCAGGACTCTTTGAAAATATTTTCATTTGTTCCTGATGAGTCATACCAACTGCCTTCAAAAAAGTTGCTAAAGTTAATCTTGAAAAATGAGGTAATTTTTTCCCTTCAATTTGTTGAGTATAAATAATTTGTATACATGGTGGGAAAAGATTAGGATCTGCTTTTCCTTCAATTTTTAAATCAAACTCTTTCTTTTCCATTACAAAAATTTGTGATTCAATACTTTTAGATAATTGTTGTATTTTTTTTGGAATTTGTTGTTTTGGAATAGGCAAAGATTCAATTGTTTTCATATATGCTTTTTCTGAAAGAAATCTAGCAAAGTCATTTATGTTTAAATAAATTATACCTTTTTCAGTTGCTTGATTTATTAATTTTAATTCATCTTCATTAAAATTTACTTTTAAAAATTCAAGTAAAGGTAATTCAATAGAAAAGTTTTTTTCGTCCGAAAGTTCAAACTCTACTCCAAAATCATTTGCAAGTTCAATACATAGTTCTAAAGAATTTTTAGTTTCAAGCAAACTATTAAATGTTGCTTTTTGAATTAATAATGAAAATTTTTTTTCAATATTTGTAACATTCATTGATGAAACAAACATTTTTGCAATTGGAAATGCTATAACTTCATATTCCATTAATTCTTTTGGAGGATTATTTAAATCTAAAGAATATTCTTTCCCAGTTATTGCTCGCGAAACCATTAGTGCTGCTCTTCTTATTGCTTGTTCTGGAACATTTTCAGGAGTCAATTTAGTATCTTTAATTATTTTTTTAGCAATCTCTGTAAAGGGAAAATTTTGAGCAAAAACGAGCTGTTCCATAAATTAACTTATTTTAAGAAAGAGTTAAATAAGTTCACAAAATAAGAATAAATCAAAAAAAAACCATTATGCTAAAAAAATACAAAAATTATAAATTAATTTATACAAATTTATTCAAAATATTTTTTATAAATAAAAATTATAAAATCATATGAGCTAAATAAAATACAATATCACTATCACCTATTTTAAAAGATACCTTCATCGCAGCATCTGATTTTAACTCAATTTTGATTATCTTTTCATTATCTGCTTCTTTTACAATATTTTGTAAAAAATTAAGTGAAAATTTCGCAGTAACATCTTTTTTTGTTTCAACTTTTGCAACTTTATTAAGAGCTTCAGATTCCATTGTTCCTTGTGAACCCCTCGCTTCAACTATAAATTTACCATCTTTTATTTTTAAAACTACACTACTTCCAAATAATGTTGCATCCCTTAATAATTCTTTTAAAGAAAATGCAGAAATTTCTACTTTAGATTCATATTTAATATCAGGGATTTTTATTTCGTCTTCAGAAACATCAATCAAAGGCAACTTAAAATTTCTTTTCAAATCAGATTCTAATTTAATTTTCATTTCAGCATCTGAAACATCCATTAATAATTTATCAGAAGGCATTACTCTTTGCATTAGTTTGTTAAATTCAACTAAATCAATTCCAACAAAATTTGGTTCAATATTATATTTATCAAATAATTTTTTTTCAACAAAATAATCTACTAAAACTATTTGACTAGGATCAATTGCTTTAAAATAAATACCCTTATCAGAAAAACGAAAATTTCCTTCAGGAATAAAAGAAGAAATAGCTTCTATTGCTCTTTTCCAAAATTCTACCTTACTTAATTCAATCATTTTCCCACACCTTACTAATAGAAGGGCATAGGAGTATTTAATTGTTTTTCTATATTAGCAAATTATATTATTTATGCTGTTTCAATTCGAGGAGCTAAAAAATAAGTTATTCGCGCATCCCCAATATTATAAGCTATTTTTATTGGCGCATTAGATTTTATAGAAATTTCAACAGGTTCTTTTGAATCTGCAACCTTAATCATATCTTGTAAATAATCAAGTGGAAACATACTTTGGCATTCTTTTTTTACTTTCATTTCACTAAGAGTATCTTTGTTTTCAGGAGTCTCTTCGCTTAAATTTCCTTTTGAAGAATTTGCTTTTACAAAAAACTTTTTATCATCCACTCCAATAGTTATATGAGTACTTATAAGGGCAGCATCTTTAAAAGCTTCTTTTAACAATGAAGAACTTATTTTTAATTCTGCATCAAAATCAATTTTTGGATTAGGCACATCATTACTTGAAATATCAATTAATGGAACTTGAAAATTTCTTTCACCAGTCCCTTGAAAAGTCACAATTAAAAAAGCTTTTTTTTCATCAATAGACAATACTAATTTATCCCCCAAACTTGCTCTTGAAAGAACTTGATTTAAATAATCTAAATCCAACCCAAGCCTAGTTTCTTCGGTTTCAAATTTTTCAAATGCTTTTTTTGGAAAAGTAAAATCAACCATTGAAATTTGTGAAGGATCTGTTGCTTTTAACTCTAAACCAGAATCATTAACAATTATTTCTGCTTCATCAATAAGCACAGAAACTGCTTCAATACTTTTTTTGAACACATCAGCATTTTTTAGTATTAATTGCATTTAAACCACTATTTTTCACAATATTATTAGATTAATTATTGGATTAAATTAATTAATGATTGTAAAAGCTTTTAAGGCAAACGCAAAGAATATTTTTTTTATTTAAAACTAAGGACTATTAAATCAATTAACTGGGCAATATTTTTTTATAATCAATAATTTTTCCAGAAGAATCTAAAGTTAAAAGAATTTTTAAACCAGAAATACTTATTAATGCTAAAAAATTTTTATCCTGTGCATTAAAATCAAGCATTTCAACTTTTGTTTTTAATTGAGACTCTATTTTTGGTTGAAACTTTTTCTTAAGCCTATCCTTCAAACTAACTTCACCAGAATGTATAGAAAATTCTATATTTTTTTGTACAACATTATCTTCTTTTTTAATATTTTTTAATAAACTAATAACTTCAGAAATTGATTTTTCTTCTTGTGATTTTCTTGAAATAATAAACAAAGAAACTATAATAATTAATATTGAAATAGCTATTAAAATCAATGAAAAATTTACAAGCAACTCTGTTGTTAATTCAAAAACCATAATAAGATTATACCTTTCAAGAATAAAAAGCTTATTAATTTTCTTTATTATTTAACTCTTAACAAAATCCATTAAAATTAGAAGGTAGCTTCCCAGTAGTGATAACCGAAAATAAATCATCAACCAACCACAATTTTATACATCCCACTAGAGGAATTTTAAAAAAAGATTTTCCTTGAATTGATTCATTTTTTACTGCAAAAAAAGTAACACATGATTTTTTGGGATTATTAAGTAAAATTTCTCCACAATCTTGATCATATGTTGGATTAGTTAAATAATTATCACCCTTGGTTAAAAAAAATATCCCATCATTAGCATTTATTTTTACGATGGCTCTATGAATAATAGGAAGGTTAGTAGGATATGAAGAATAAACTATAACATCACCCTCTTTATTAGGAACTATTTGTTCACCGTTTTCAAAAATAATTGAATTTAACTGACCATCAATATATTGGGGTTCTGCAAAACTTGAAACCTCAACCCCACCAACATTAATGTCTAGATTAATTTCTTGAGTAAAAACAGAATCCCCATTAATTCCAGATAACGCCATTACATCCCCTCGGTAAAAATAAGGCTCCATACTTTCAGAATAAACTATTACTAAAGGAGTTGAAGAACCAAATAACATACTTAAAAAAAAATAAATTAACCCCGCAAACAATCCAGCAAAAAATAAATTTACTACTCCTTCAACAACCCAACTATCAGTAAATTTTTTAACTTTAGGCATCACAAATAAATCAACATAATGGAAAGGATCTAACCACTCAAGCTTTTTTTTAAATTTTTTAAATTTTTGACTATTTATAAAAGAACCAATAAACCCTAAATCATTAATTGAATTACTTTCCGAATTACTTTCCGAATTACTTTTTGGATTACTTTTTGATTTAAATTTTTTCATAAACAAAAAAAACTAACAAAGAGATTATAAATTGTATTTTTTAACTAAATCAACTTTTTTAATTCGCCCTCTTTTTCCATAAAAAATTACTGCTAACATTAAAATTAATACATATAAAAATCCGCCAAAAACATATAATGCTTCAAGTTTAAGAATCCCTGCTGCTTCCAAAATTGCACCATATGCAACCGAAAATAATGAAAGAAATATTAAAAAAACTACATCTTGAAGAATTTTTTCAAATTCGTGAGGACAAGAAAGTTTATTTTTTGCAATAACTGCTGAAAGAATTGCTCCACTTAAAGCTGCAAAAATATAAGCCATTAATTCTGGAGGACCATGCCCAATTAACATACCTTGAATTAAACCCAAACCTCTACCATGATTTGAAATCAAAAATACTTCTCCAAAAAAGACTCCTAAAATCGATGCATTCCACACTAAAATAAAAATTGCTCCAACTCCATAAAATAATGAAAGAATAATTGTAATTAAAACAACACCTATATTATTTTCAAAAATAAATAATGAACACGAACTAAGCGTACTCACTCCTGGATTTTTACAAGCATCAAATGAAAAGGCCCCTGCTTTTCCTATAACTGACAAAGGAATATTGTTTTGACACTCTCCAGATAAAATACAAAAAGCGTTTATTTGTTCTGAAAACAACTCTAATTTTGTCCCAGTTGGAAAAAACATGTATAATATAGCAAAAGTAATTATTACCCCTACAAAAACCCAAACATAAATTTGAATTATATTAAAATTTCTAGCAAAAAATGTAGTAAAACTTTTTCCACAAAAAGCCTCTTCTTCTTCTTCAATAATAATAATTTTATAGATAATTGGAACTAATGCAATTGTTATAAAAGCCACTGCAAGAACCGATGCATATTTAGGAAACATAAAATAAGAAAATAAAATACTAAAAAAAACTACAATAATCGTCAAAACAAGCATAAAAAAAGGATGCTCTCTGATTCTTTTTTCTCGTATTAATGATTCTAAAGCCAATAAAGACACCTTTATATATATATCATAAATTAAATTAGTTTGGAAATATATAAGGATATGCTATTTTTGGCAAAAAATAAAATAAACAAAAAGCTGGTGAAATAATGAATAAAGAAAAAATAAAACTCGTTTTACCCGGAGACTTCATAGCGACTGAAGAAGAATTTGCTCCAGGCACAAACACTCATGAAAAAGATGGGGAAATAAAAGCATCAATAATAGGAATTGCTGATTTTGACCAACAAACAAAAGAAGCTAAAGTAAAGGGAAAAACAATACTTCCACTTAAAGAAGGAGATATTATAATTGGAAGAGTTGTGAAAGTTAATGAAAAAATGGCAAGCATAAATATACTTTCTTCAGAACAAGCGAGGGCAATAATTATTTCAACAGGACAAATTCCTGTAAGAAATGCATCTCAAAGTTATACAGAAGATATGCGAAAATGTTTTGGATTAGGTGATTATGTAAAAGCAAAAGTAGTAATGGCTTCAAGACTTGCAATTGATTTAGCAACAAATGAAAAAGGACTGGGTGTTGTCGAAGCATATTGCAAAAATTGTCGAAATAGAATGGAATTTAATAAAGACAAAATGATTTGTTTAAAATGTGGAAGCGTTGAAGAAAGAAAATGGTTTGAAGCAGAAGATCAAAGAACAGAACGACCAAGAAATGATTCAAGAGGATTTGGAGACAGGCGTGGAAATTTTGGAAGAAGCATGGGACGAGATAATAATAGAAGAAGTTTTTCTGGAAATCGTCAAGAAAGAAGACCAAGCTTTGGAAGAGAACCTAACCGAAATAATTCAAATTCTCCACCAAGAAATAATTTTGGGAGACCTAATACAGGCGAACGAACATTCAACTATAATAGATCAAATAGTCAACCTAATTCTTCATTAGGAAGAAATAATTTTAATAGAACTGATTCAAGAGGAGGATTCAGAAATGAAAATAGAAATAATAACTCAAGACAAAGAAGGTATTGAATTTTTTATTGAAGGTGAAAGACACACTCTGCCAAACCTTCTAAAAGAAAAATTAACAGAAGATTCAAGTGTTGATTTCTGTGCATACAGACTTGACCATCCTTTAGACAAAAGAGCAAGATTTGTAGTAAAAGGAAAGAATCCAAAAAAAAGTATTGAAACAGCAATTAAAACTGCAAAAGCAGATATTACTGAGTTCAAAAAAGTATTTGAAAAAATAAAATAAATCTTTTAATTTTGGAAATGCTGAGTTTTCATTTTGAAAATTCAGTTTTTCTTTTTCTTCTTTTTTAAAGATTTTTTCTTAGACGATTTTGTTTTCTTAGAAGATTTTGTTTTCTTAGATGGTTTTGTTTTCACAAGAATAATTTTTGAATGAGCCTTTTTCTTTGCTTTTTTAACAGAAGAGTCAATATAATTTTTCAAAACTTGTTTATATTTTTGATTCACTCCAGTTAATGATTTTTTTTCTTTTATTAAACCCCCTGGAACTGCGTTAGAAAATACTCCCGCAAGTTTTGAAAATTCAGCAGGAAAGAAAATTTGAGAACCTTTTCCTTTTGACATCCCCTCAATTGCTTTAATATAATAATAAGCCAAAGCTTTATCATCTAAATCAGATGCTGCTTCTTTAACAGCTTGAATTTCAGCCTTATGAGCAAGAGCTCGCTCCATTCTTGCAAGTTTTTGTTGAACCGCTGCCTTTTCTTCATGCATTGCATTTAATACAGTATCAGGAATTTGAACATCTTTTATTTCAACCCCATCAATTGCAACACCCCAACCTTTTGAAACTCTTTCAAGGCTTTCAGTTATTTTCATATTTAAAACTTCAATATTAGAAATAACCTCACTCAAAACCATAGAACCAATAACATCTCTTAATGCAGAAATAACAAAAAGACGAGACGCATTAACATAATCCTCAACTTCGATTATCGAATTAACCACACTTTGAGAATCTTTTTTTACTTTTAAATAAATAATTGCATCAACCGTCAATTCAATAGAATCTTTAGTTACAACTTCTTGCTTTTCAACATCAATAGTCTTTGTCCTCAAATCAACAAGTCTTGACGTTTCAACAATTGGCCAAATAAAAGCCCACCCTGGGCCGCCAACACGATTAATTTTACCAAATCTAAATATAACTGCCCTCTCATAATCAAGTAACTGTAATATGAAATCATACTGATAAATTATATATAAAAATGCAAAAAGAAGAATTATCCACACTATATTAGATAAAATAAAATCAACATGTGAAAGCGCTGTCGCAAAAAGCATTAATCCAAGGATTATTATTCCTAAAAAAATAATATATTTCATATTGTGTGCAGCCATCAAAATCCACTTACCTAAAAAATAATTCACTTACCTTTATAACAACCATTAAATTCTTATTAAAAATCCATTATAATTTAATTACATTAATGTTATATATAACTTGTTTGCTTATGGTATTTAAGTCTTTTGAGAACAAAAAAATAGGAAATTTTTATGAAAAAAAAGATATTTATAGTATGCGTTGACCGCGATAATGACTTGGGACGAAAAGTAAATTTAACTGGACCAATCATTGGTAAAGAAAATAATACCTCTGCAGCATTAAAACTTGCATTAACAGACCCTACTGAAAGTGATGCTAATACTATGTTTGCTGCAATAAAAAAACTTGATGAAGCAAAGAAAGAATTTAGAAATGTTGAAATTGTAACTCTAACAGGACATGGAAAAATTGGTTTAAAATCAGATAAAGAAATAAACAAACAAATTGAAAACCTAAAAACTAAATATGTTATTGATGGATGGATTTTAGTAACTGATGGAATGGAAGATTCACAAGTAATACCTATTCTCCAATCAACTGCAAAAATAATATCTACTGAAGAAATTATCATCAAACAAGCACAAATGGTTGAATCAACATATTATACAATAAAAGAAGCTTTAAAAGACCCAGGAATATCTCGCCTGTTTTTTGGAGTACCTGGAATTATTTTAGTAATGTTTGGAGCATTATTTACTTTAGGTTTTCAAGCATTCCAACCAATCGCTTTAGTAGTAGGATTATATTTGTTAATTAAAGGATTTGGAGTAGAAGAAAAAATCCTTGGATTCTTCTCAGGAATAAGTACAAGTTTTCTAGAACAACGTGGAAGTCTACCATTATATGTTGGAGGAATAGGATTACCATTATTTGGAATTATCGCTGGTTATTCTGAATTTATTGCAATTAATTTATGGGATAGTTTTGGATTCGCATCAGCATTCAGAATCATTTATCCTTTTTTTGCATTAGGCGCAATAATGATTGTGATTGGAAAAGCGATTGATACAATACATGAAAAAAAAGCATACCATATTGGAAAATATATTATTTCCAGCATCTCTTTAGTTTTACTTTGGGCAATTTTAGATTCAGGAACTCTAGTATTTTTAAGACATGCTGAAATCCCATGGTTTTTGATAAATATTGTAACAAGTTTAGTAATACTCGTATTCACAATAAGAATTGGAAAAGTTTTTGACATCCGTGACAGAGTAACAAAAATGCTCATAGGAATAAGCATATTTGATTTAGATGGAAATTATTTAGGAAGAATTGATAAAATAAATAGAAGAAAACAAAGTATTATTTATATAAATGAAAAAAATATTGAAATAGAAAAAACTAAAAAACAATTTAAAATAGATAATGGAAAAGTAATAATTTTTAATTAAAATAAATTAGAAACAACAAAAATTAATAAAACAAATTAAAAAAAAAAATTATTCTTATTTTAAATAATCTGGTTAAATAATAAGAAAATAATTTTTTATTAAACATCAGATAAAGGAAGAGCTATAACTTTATTCAAAAGTTTTAACAAAGTATCTCTCCTAGAACTTTTCTCAAACGCCACTTGTAAAACCTCTAAAAGATTAGATACAGGAATTATTTTTATTTTTTCCAACTCTTCTTTAGTAAGAACAATATCCAAAATGTTTGATTTTGGAACTATAACTTCCTTAAATCCTGCTTTTATCGCGGCTGAAACTTTTGAAGACACACCCCCAACAGGAAGAACCTCTCCACGCACAGACAAAGATCCAGTCATTGCTAAATCTTGTCGAATTGGAATTTTTTCTATCGCAGAAATTACTGCAGCTGCAATTGAAACACTTGCAGAATCTCCTTCAACACCCTCATAAGTTTGTAAAAATTGAATATGAATATCATGACTAGAAAGATTTTTGCCAGAAATTTTTTTGAACAAAACTGAAACATTTTGAACCGCTTCTTTAGCAATTTCTCCAAGCTTTCCTGTTGCAATTACCCGCCCTTCACTTTTACTACTTGCTGGACTCACTGCAGCTTCAATAGGAATTATACTTCCAGCTGAGCCATCCCCAAATACAGCCAAACCATTTACTCTACCAACTACTTTTCCTTTCGTTAAATATACTTCATAATCTTTCTTCATATCTATTGCCTTATCCACCATCTGGCGTTCTAAAGTTTTTGAAGATAATTTTGCATCATAGACATCTTGCCGTGTAACTATTTTATGATTTTTTTCCCTAGCAATATCTCCCGCAGCCCTTACTAATCCACCAAGATCACGTAATTTTAATGTAAGCCTTCCTTTTCGCCCTGCTCTTCTTTTAGCTTCAAAAATAATTTCTTCAACTGCTTCTTTATCAAAATGAGGAATCTTATCATCCTTAATAACTTCTTGTGCAACAAACTGCATTATTTTTTCTCTATTTTCAGGAGTATCTTCCATATCAACATTCATATAAACTTCATAACCATATCCTCTAATTCTACTTCTTAAAGCAGGATGAACCTTTTGTAAATCTTCATAATTTCCAGCAGCAATTAAAACAAAATCACAAGGCACTGGTTCTGTTCGTGTCATTGCACCGGAAGAATTTTCACTCTGCCCAGTAATTGAATATTTTTTTTCTTGCATTGCAGTAAGTAATTCTTGTTGTGATTTATATGAAAGTGTAGAAATTTCATCA
>CAZKAC010000069.1:0-6291 GCA_964550725.1 uncultured archaeon | reverse complement strand
ATATTTTTTGATTAAATTTGTTTTTGTAAAAGTATATTTTTTGATTAAATTTGTTTTTGTAAATGTTTGTTTGATTTTATTGTTTGTTTGGATTAATTTGTTAAAATGAGAGTTTTATATATTTAAAAGGTATATTTTTATTGTAGAATATTTTTATTGCAGGATATTTTTGTTATATAATATTTTTGTTATATGATATTTTTATTGTGGTATATTTTTAGTAGGTATTAGTTATGTGTAGTTTTTTTAAAGAAAAAAATTTAATAAAAAATTCAAATCCTATAATTGAATTAGAAAATGTATTCAAAACATATTATATGGGGCAAAATAAAAAGATTGCCGTTCATGCGCTTAATGATGTTAGTTTGAAAATTTTTCCGGGTGAATTTGTATCAATAATGGGGCCGTCTGGTTCAGGAAAAACAACTTTATTAGATGTTCTTTCAGCATTATTAAGGCCTACTAGTGGAAGTGTTTTTATCAAAAAAGAAAAAGTTTCTGGGATGAGGGATTCTGAATTAGCGATTGTTAGAGGTAAAACAATTGGATTTATTTTTCAATCATTTAATTTAATTGGGAATCTTACTGCGTTTGAAAATGTAATGTTGCCAATGTGGTTTCGTGGGATAAGTATTGATGAACGAGAAAAAAAAGCAAAAAAACTTTTGACGGATGTTGGGTTGGGGGATAGGTTGAATCATCGTCCTGGGGAGTTATCTGGGGGGCAAATGCAAAGAGTTGCTATTGCGCGAGCACTTGCTAATGATCCTGAAATAATTGTTGCTGATGAACCCACTGGTAATTTGGATTCTGTATCAGGTAAACAAATAATGCAAACAATTAAAGAGTTGAATGAAAAAAGTGGAAAAACCATACTTATGGTTACTCATGATAAAAATATTGGTAAATTTGCAAAACGACAATTAAATATTCTTGATGGTAAATTAGTTTGAATATTTTTTAGATTATGAGTGGTTTTGGATATTTGGTTAATATTTTTAATTATTTTTTGAATTTTTAGATTTAATTTTTTAGATTTTTAATTTTTTTTAAGCCTTAGTTATTTATATTAGTTTGTTACATTATTTAACTATTAATCAATGTTTAAACAAATTAATAATTAATTTTATTAGTTATTATTTGTGTGTTTAATTTGGTTTGATTTTTGGGGTGATTAAATGAGAAAGTTAATTTTGGTTTTATTTGGATTATTATTTTTAGGTGTTGTTTTTTCAGCAGCCCCCGAAATAACACAATTGAGTTATAATCCTGCGCCGGCAGTTCCTGGTTCTACAATTGATTTATTTTTACAAATTGAAAATACTGATATTGCTAAATCAGATGTAATGGTTTCAATTATTGATGAGTTTCCTTTTAGTGTAAAAGATGATTCTTCAAAATTAGTGGGGGATATGATTAAACACGCAAAATCAAACATTGTTTTTAAGATTTATGTTGATCCTTCTGCTGAAAATAAGACTTATTCTATTAAGGTAAATGTTTCTACTAAAGATGAAGTTGGAAAAATTGTTCCATTAGATGTTGTTGTTTCTGGAAAAGAACCAATTGTAAAAGTTGTTCAAATATCTCCCTCAAAACTTGTTCCTGGAGAAGAAAAACAAATTTCAATGGTTTTACAAAATGTTGGTACTAGTGCGGCATATGATGTTATAGTTGAATTACAAGAAGATCGGACTGTAACTACTACTGGGGCAGTAGTGGATAGACAAATACTTCCTCTTGGTTCAGCAACAACTTATGTTGGGGAAATATTTCCAGGATTACAAAAAACCTTGACTATGGGTGTTTCTGTTAATCGAGATGCTGATTTGAAAAATTATATTGTTCCTGTAACAGTATCTTATCGTACTGCTGCTGGAGTTAGGGAAAGTTCTCGTTCATATATAGGATTTAAGGTTTCTGGAAATGTTGATTTTGAATCAACTATGCGAGAAATTGTTGGAAATCCTATTGCTGGTGAGTCAATAACTACTACTTTAGAGTTATTTAATAAAGGCGCAGGAAAAGCAGATTTTGTAGTAGCTTCGATAACTACTGATTGTGGAGTTGTTGATGATAAGAAAGAATTTATTGGATCACTTGAACCAAATGATATTGATTCATTTAGATCAACAATAGTATTAGATGATAATTTGGACACAGGGTTTTGTGAATTTAATGTAAATATTGAGTATCAAGATATTGATGCATCAACAAAAAAAGTTTCAATACCTATTGCTCTAAGAGTATATTCTAAAGAAGATGGAAACCAAATTTTTGGTTCTGGGCCTAATTGGATAATTCTTTTTGGAATTCTTATAATACTTGGAGCTGGTGTTTGGTATTATAAAAAAAGATTTCATAATAAGAAATAATTTATTATGATTTTAAAACAATTAAGTTGTCGATATACAAAATATATGACAATTTAATTGTTATTATTTTTTTTTAGTTTATTATAGTTTTTGTGTGTGTGTTTTTGTTTGTTTTTTTTTTGCTAAGTATTTTAATTATTTTTAAGTCTTGAGTTTAAATTTATTGGATTAGTTAGATTTAAATATAAGGATGAATTACTATTAGTTTATGGTTAAAAAATCTTCAAAGAATAAAATTCCTGTTAAAAAAATAGAACTTTGTAGTTTGCATAAAATGTATTCTAATGTAAGTTGGACAAAAATTGGAATAACTCTAATTGTTGGTGGTTTAATGGGGAGTTATTTTGGAAATTCTAATTTAGATATGCACACAATAATTTTATTCATTGCAATAGTTCTTATTGCACTTTGTCTTACTTTATTACTTGATATACGAAGACATGTTATTGTTCTTTAATTTGTTTCTTAATTAACTATATTAATTAGTTTTTTTTTGAATTATCTTACATTAATTAGTTTTTTAATTAAGGTTAATTTATTGTTTAAATTATTTTCTTATTGCTTCAACAGGATCAAGTTTTGATGCGTAAATCGCAGGGATAATTCCTGAAATAATTCCTATGCTTCCAGCAAATATTATTGCAAATAAAATAAGTTCTATTGTGATTGATGGATTTAGAGTAAATTCTAATTCTTGTGCAATTATGCTTGTTGCTAAAGCTATTCCTGTTCCAAAAATAGCTCCAACTACTCCTCCAATTATTCCAATTAATAAGGCTTCCATTAAAAAAATAGCTCTTACTTGTTGATTTGTAGCACCTATTGATTTCATTATTCCAATTTCTTTTATTCTGTTGCTCACACTCATAAACATCATGTTCATTACACCTATTGCGCCAACTATTAGAGCGATTGAAGCAATCCCTACTACAATTATTTGTATTATTCCCATTATTGAGAGTGATGATTCTATTAATTGTTTAGAGTCAAGTATTTGAAAATCTTCTTCACCATGTGCTGATTTTAATTTTCTTGTAATATTTGTTTTGATATCCTCAAAATTGGCTGTTTTGTTAAATTGTACAAAAATTCTGGATGGCAGAGCATTACTATGTTTTTTGAAATCAGACTCAAGCATTATTATTGAATTTGAAAATTGGGAGGCCATAAAATTTTTTTGTCGGCCCATTATTCCAACAATTTTAAAATTTTCTCCGTTTATTTTTAATTGATTTCCAACTCTAAGTTCATTATCAAATTTTCTTGTAGAAATTCTATATCCTATAATTATTTCTCCGTTATTTTTTGGAAGAGCGCCATCAGAAGAATTTAAGATTCCTATTTTATTTAGTTCAACAATATTTTCTTTAGATAATCCTATTATTGATGAATTTTTTTTCTCCATTTTATATGTAGTTTCAATTGAATCTACTCTAATCGGAGTAGCTATGCTAATCCGAGGTATTTTTTGAATTATTTTTGCATCCTCTTCATTAAGGGTTGAAAAAGGTGATTCGATTAATGTTCTTCCTGGTAAAACAATTAGAGTGTTGGTTCCAAAATCTTGGAATTGTTGATTAATACTATTTTGGAAACCATTACCTATTGAAATTAAAGCAACAATTGCAGTTACTGCGACAATTATTCCAAGGATAGTTAAAATACTTTTAACACCAAATGTTTGTATTGTGTGCAAACTTCGCTTAACTAATTCTAAATCAAACATATAATCACTCATATCTTAATGCAACAGTTGGTTCTAGGTCTGCGGCTATTTTTGCTGGAATTGTTCCTGCGCCAACACCAATAATTGTTGTTAGAACGATAAAAATTATTATTAATATTGGATTTATTACAAACATCATTTCAAATCCAGAAATTGTTACAATCCAAGTAATAAAATATGTTGTAAAATATCCAATACCAACTCCTATTATTCCACCTGCAATACTAATTAGTAATGATTCAACCATAAATATTGTTTGGATTGTTTTGTTTGTTGCACCAATCGCTTTCATTGTTCCTATTTCACGAACTCTTTCGTTTATATTCATTACCATTGTATTAATTATTCCCAGAGTTCCTACAATTAATGAAATTAATGCAATAAAACTTAACACTGTTTGTATAATGAAAAGAATAGTTCCCATTTGTTCAATTAGAGATTCTGAAGTTTCTACCATAAATTTTTTCTCACCATACTCTTCTTCAAGAACTTCTTCCACTTTAAATGCTACATCTTCTGCATTATATCCCGGTTGAACCATAGCCATCGCTTCAGTAGCATTTTCGATCTCAAAAAATTTTTTTACAGTATCTTCATGCATTATTGCAATATTAGATCCTCCCATAAATGAACTCATAAAAGAATTTTCTTTCATAAATCCAACGACTTTGAAATCTTTTCCATTAAATTGAATATTTTGTCTTAAACTTATTTTTTGGTCAAAAGATTTGTCTAATTGTTCTTTATATGTTACGAATGCATATAAATCATTATTGATTATAGCTCTACCTTCTTCAATTGCAAAATATCCTGTGTTAAATAAAATATCTGATTTGTTTGGATCTAAACCAATAATAAAAAAACCAGCGTGAGTATTTCCGCGTTTTCCTGTTGCAATAGTTTCATAAAAAGGAATTACTGTCTTTACACCTCTTGTATTTTCAATAAGTTTAATATCATTTTTAGTTAAGCGAGTAGTCATTAAATCAGCACCCGTTAGTTGAGGTTGGATAAAAAAAACATCTTTTCCAAACGCATCAAATTCTTTTGCGACAGTGGCATTTAATGAATCGCCTATTGAAAACAACGCAGTAATTGCAGCAACGCCCACAACAATTCCTAAAATTGTTAAAAAAACCCGTATTTTGTTTTCTTTAAAATTTTGTATTGCAAATTTTAGTATTTCTAATGGAGACATGCATAAATATTGTTTTTTTTAGTATTTATTAGTTGGTAATGTGGAGGAGGAATTAATTTTGTTTATTCAATTATTTTTTTTTTTTAATCTTTTTTTATTGCTAAGTATTTTTTTTAAAAAATAGTTCTTGGGAAGGATGCGAAATAGGTTTATAAGCAGATTTGTAAAGACTTATCTTATTAGCTTTATTTAATTGGTTAATTAATTTTGGTGTTTTTATGAGTGAAAATATTGGACAACAGCTTTCATCTCTTAAATATGAGTATGAAAAAGTTTTGCGAACTCAAAAAAATATTGAACAAAACTATTTAAGAAAAAAAAGATTAAATCTTCTTGAAAATGTTGAAGAAGCTGAATTTAAACAAGATATTGAAAAAATAAAAAGAAAAATTGCTGCTTTAAAAAGAGAAATGCTTTCACTTGAATCTCAACAAGCACGACAAAATGCAATAAGAAAACAATATTAATTATAGTTTAATTTTTTTTAAACTTTTTTTTTGTAAAATTAACTTAATTTATTTTATAGTTATTTAATTGATTTAATAATTTCATATAATGGTCCTTCACAATCAAGAGTGGCAACATCTAATTCATCTAAATTAAGATTAGAAATTTCTTGATTATCAAACCAACAAGTCATAGTATTCATTCCAAGGGTTATTATTTCATTAGGCATTTTTGCGTGTTTATCAATTCTAAAATAAACTTTACACCCTCTTTTTTCACTGCCAATTATTTGCATTAATCCTTCAATTTCATTATCTGAAAATTGTGAATTTCCAACGGTGCAAGTAGTAGCAATATTTTTTATACAATCTAAATCTTTTCCACAATCTTCACCGGTTGGTTTAATATTTTCTTTAAAATTATTTGAAACAGTACTCACTACAATATCTCCAACAGGACTCATAATCAAAGCTATTGCGCCCCCAACAAGTAGTAAAACTAAAATAATTAATATTATCAAAATTTTTTTCATATTAGTCTTCTCC
>CAZKAC010000068.1:0-7442 GCA_964550725.1 uncultured archaeon | reverse complement strand
GGGCTCATGTTAATTACTTACTACTTATCAAAGTATAAAAAGCTTTGTGTGACTTCGACAAAAAACGAAATACAATCATATAAATCCCTATAAGGGTTTAACCACAAATAATTTTTATTATTTTATTCTCAACTTCTTTCAATTTCTCTCTTTTAAGAGAACCAACTTTATATCCAATGATTGATTTATCAGCCGTAAATAATTTATTCGTTCGAATATAACTGTCCCCTTTTAATTTTCCTCCAACTATTTTGGAGTCTTTTAACTCAACAATATAAGAGTCTTCTTTTATCTTACCTGTTATTTGACAAACTAATAAATCATCTCCAATTAAATCAGCAACAACTAAAGCAGGCCTCTTCTTTGTTGCTTTCAAATCAGTAAAAGGAAAAGGCATTACAACAATATCTCCTTTTACAAATTTTTCCATCGTTCATCCTCTTCTTTTAAATTCCACAATTTTCCAAGAGATTTCTCACTAGCAAAAGCAGTTCCAAACCTTTCTTCAATTTCATCCATCGGCCTTAATTCAACATGATCATCAAATTCAAGCATTACTATTTTAGATCCTTTCCCAAAACCTTTTTTTTCTCTTAATTTTTTAGAAATTGAAATTTGTCCCTTATCCGTAATAGTCGCACTTCTAATATCCAATAAAACCATTAAACCACCAAAGTAAGAAATGTAAGGAAATTAATAAAAAGCTATGTTTTGACTTTATAAATCCCTATGAGGGTTTAACCACAAATAATTTTTATTCAACCCACTATAATTAATTCATTTCCAGTTTATTGGTCTGTCAAAAGAAAAGTCAGAACCCATTTTTTTAAATTTCCCTTTTGAATATTTATAAACAATTGGCTTTCCAGTAGGTAGTTCCAAATTTGGAATATCATTATCTGAAATATTTTCAATATATTTAATTAACCCTCTTAAAGAGTTCCCATGTGCAGAAACAATTATATTTTTTCTTTTTTTTAATTCAGGCAATATTTTTTTATTAAAATAAGGCACAGAACGATTGATTACTTTTTTAAGTGACTCTCCTTTTGGTGGAGTAACATCAAAACTTCTTCTCCAAATGAAAACTTGGTCTTTTCCAAATTTTTTTCTAGCAACATCTTTATCAATCCCTTGTAAATCACCATAATGTCTTTCATTCAAAGAATTGTCTGAATAAATTGGAATTTCATTTTTACTAAATTGTTTTGAATTAAATAAAAACCTGTTTTTATCTTTCCCATTATGAATAAATATACCTGTTTTGTTTTGATATGCCAAAATGATTAACAAAGTTTCTTGTGCTCTTTCAAGTTTTGAAGTAAACGCGATGTCTATTGGAAAGTTTTTCATTTGTTTTGCTGCTATTAATGCTTCTTTTATTCCATTTTCGCTTAAAGGCACATCCACCCAACCAGTAAATTTGTTTGTGAGATTCCATCTACTTTCCCCATGCCGAACAAGCATTAAATAAGTCATTCAAATATTAAGCAATTCATAAATATAAACATTACCAATTTATTAAAACATAAAAATAAAAAAAATAGAAATTAGAAGAATCCCTTATGGGACTCTTCTTTATGGAGTTAACCTTTCTGTATCCCTGGGAAGGAATGTTACTTCGCGAACGTTTGGAATTTCAAGCAACTGCATCAAAAGCCTTGTTGAACTTATTCCCATTCCACCATGAGGAGGACAACCATATCTGAAAAATTCCAGATAGTGTTTTAGCGGCTCAAGCGTCAGACCTTTTTCAAGTGCCTGCTCTTTTAGGACTTCATACCTATGTTCTCTTTGCGCACCGGTAGTTATTTCCAGACCCTTCCAAAGCAAATCAAAGCTTTTTGTAAGCTCTTTTTCACCTTCCCTTTTCATATGGTAAAAAGGTCTTTTTGAATAAGGATATTCTGTGATGAAAACGAATTCATGTCCAAACTTTTTTTTAACTATTTCACAAATCCTTTTTTCACCCACAGCATCCAAATCCCCCTCTTGTTTTATTCCTTCTTCACTAAGAAGCCCTATCGCTTCAGACATGGGAATTCTTGGGAATGGAACTTTAGGAACACTAATTTCAACTCCAAATGTTTCTTTTATTTCATCACCATGAACTTCCTTAAGTCTATGGATTATATGCTCAAGCCATCTCTCCTCAGTTGACATTACATCTTCTTCAGATTCAATGAATGAAATTTCCATGTCCACTGAAGTATATTCTGTGTCGTGCCTTGTTGTATGAGATGGGTTTGCCCTGAACACTGGCCCAACTTCAAATATTTTTTCAAATCCTGCAGACATCGCCATTTGTTTATACAACTGCGGACTTTGAGCCAAGTATGCTTTTTTCCCAAAATAATCCAGGGAAAATAATTCCGCTCCGGATTCTGAAGGAACCCCCATTAGTTTTGGCGAATGAATTTCAATAAAACCTTCTTTTTTCCAAAACTCACGCATAGCCTCTTCCAGAGTTGTACCGATTTTGAAAATCAATGCTTTCTTTGGTTTTCGCAAATCAATCCATCTATAATCAAGCCTCAATGGAAGAGCTGCTTCTTTACCCTTCTCAACCACTTGAATTGGAAGTTCTTGTGCACTGCTCAAAACAGAAATTTCTTTTATTTCAATCTCAATTCCACCGGGAGCAACAGGCTCATGTTTCACAAGCCCCCTTATTTCCAAAACAGATTCTTTTGGAATTTTTGAAACAGTTTCAAATGTACTTGATTCTTTAATCGAAACACACTGCACAATCCCGCTTATTTCCCTAAGCAAAAGAAATTTTATTTTACTTTGGTTTCTGATTTCATGTAAAAATCCTTTAACTACAACTTCTTTACCAATATGTTCTTTTAATTTTTTCACCATTATTCTTTCCATAATATCAATCTCCTTTATTTTTCAAAAAACTTGCCAAACAATATCAAAAGATATTTTGGCACTCCGTCAAGATATTCATAGCCTCTTGACAGGCATCAATTAATATTATTAGAATTAGAAAAAGAGCTTACGCTAATTAAAAAAAGAGATGAAACATATTCTTTTTTTATTAGAGTCATATTAAGAGTTTGATGTTTTTTATTAATAAGAAATGAGTCAGTTTTAGTGTAACAATAAATACATTAAAAAAATAAGAAATAGTCCCCGAAGGGACTAAAAATTATTTAACTTATTCAATCTATTTACTTATCAAACTGCTTTGAGTCAACTGCTTTTCCTTTTAGTGCGGCTTGTGCTGCCGCTAACCTTGCTATTGGAACTCTGTATGGAGAGCATGAAACATTACTCAAACCAATTCTGTGACACAATTCAACTGATGCTGGGTCTCCTCCGTGTTCACCACAAATTCCAATATCAATTTCTGGTTTTATCGAACGAGCTTTCCCAACAGCATGTTCCATTAATAATCCAACCCCTTCTTGATCAATTGATTGGAATGGATCTCTTTCATAAATTCCTTTACTCACATAGTGGTTTAAGAATTTTGCTGAATCATCTCTTGAAAAACCACATGTCATTTGTGTTAAATCATTTGTTCCAAAAGAAATAAAATCAGCTTCTTTTGCTAAAATATCTGCTGTTAAAGCTGCTCTTGGCACTTCGAACATTGTCCCAACAGTATAATTTATTTTTCCTTCGGCTCCTGTTTCTATTGCAACTTTTTTTACTATATTTTTTAGTTCAACAAATTCTTTAACATTTCCAACTAAAGGAATTTCTATTTCAGGTATTGCTTTTATTCCTTTTTCTAAGACATTTAATGCTGCTTTGAATATTGCTCTTACTTGAGTCTCCATTATTTCTGGATATACTACCGCTAACCTACAACCCCTAAATCCAAGCATTGGATTAAATTCATGCAAGTCTTCAACTGTTTGTTTTAAAATTACTGAGTCAACATCCATTTCTCCTGCAAGTTCATTAATATCTTTTTCTTCTTTTGGTAAGAATTCGTGCAAAGGCGGATCAAGCATTCTTATTATCACTGGTAAACCATCCATTGCTTCAAAAATCCCCTCAAAATCTGTTATTTGAAATGGTTCTACTTTTGCAAGAGCTTTCTTTCTTGCACTAACATCTTTTGAAAGAATCATTTCTCTAACAGCCTGTATTCTTTTTGCTTCAAAAAACATGTGTTCTGTTCTTACAAGACCTATTCCTTCTGCTCCAAATTCTCTTGCTAGTTTTGCATCAGTAGGAGTATCTGCATTTGTTCTTACTTTTAGTGTTCTAAAAGAATCAGCCCATTCCATTAATGTTCCAAATTCTCCTTCCATTACAGGATCAACTGTTGGAACTTCTCCAATAATTACTTCTCCTGTTGAACCATTTAATGAGATTGTATCCCCCCCATTTATGACTTTTTCTCCAATAAAAAATTGTTTTCCTGGTTCATCCACTTTTATTCCATCTGCACCAGCAACACAACATTTTCCCATACCTCTTGCTACTACTGCTGCGTGAGAAGTCATACCTCCTCTTGCTGTTAGAATTCCTTGTGCTGAATGCATTCCTTCAATATCTTCAGGAGATGTTTCAACTCTTACTAAAATTACTTTTTCTCCTTCTTCTGTTTTTAGTTTAGCTTCTTGTGCAGTGAAAACAACTTTTCCAACTGCTGCTCCTGGAGATGCTGGTAAACCTTTTGTTAAAGTTTCATATTTTGCATTTGGGTCAAATTGTTTATGTAACAACTGATCTAAAGCAGATGGTTCTACTCTTAATACTGCTTCTTCTTTTGTTATTCTACCCTCAGTAACCATATCTACTGCAATTTTTACTGCAGCTTTTGCTGTTCTTTTTCCATTTCTTGTTTGCAACATATAAAGTTTTTCATTCTCTATTGTAAATTCAAAATCTTGCATATCTTTGAAATGATCTTCTAAGTTTTGTCTTATTTCAACAAGTTGGTTATATGCTGCTGGCATTATTTGTTCTAATTCAATTATTGGTTTTGGTGTTCTTATTCCCGCAACAACATCCTCTCCTTGTGCATTCATTAAAAATTCTCCATAGAATTTATTTTCTCCTGTTGAAGGATTTCTTGTGAAAGCAACTCCTGTTCCTGACCTTTCACCCATATTTCCAAATACCATTTCTTGAATATTTACTGCAGTTCCCCAGTGAGATGGAATATGATTTAATCTCCTATAAACTATTGCTCTTTCATTATTCCATGAACCAAAAACAGCATCTCTTGATCGTTTTAATTGTTCAATTGCTTCAGTCGGAAAATCTTCTCCAGTTTCTTGTTTATACAAATCTTTTTGTAATCCAACAAGTGTTTTTAACATTTCAGTATCTAATTCAGTATCTAAATTAACATTATTTTCTTCTTTTACTTTTTCTAATAATTTTTCAAATTTTTCATGTTTTACATTCATTACAACATCCCCAAACATTGTTATGAATCTTCTATAAGAATCCCACGCAAATCTTTCATTTCCTGATTTTTTTGCGAGTGCTTGAACAACTTCTTCATTCAAACCAAGATTTAATACAGTATCCATCATTCCAGGCATTGATGCTGGTGCTCCTGAACGAACTGAAACAAGCAAAGGATTTTCCATATCTCCAAATCGTTTTCCTGTTTTTTCTTCAAGTTTTCTTACTGCAGTGAGCATTTGATCATCTAATAATTCAGGATATGTTTTATTATTTGCATAATAATATGAACAAACTTCTGTTGTTATGGTAAAACCATAAGGAACAGGTAAACCAGTATTAGTCATCTCGGCTAAATTTGCTCCTTTCCCACCCAAAAGTTCTTTCATGTCTTTTTTTCCTTCATCAAACATATATACATATTTTTCATTTTCTTCGCTCACCAGAATCAACTCCTCATAATTTAAAAAAAATCGTATTTAAACGATATCTAGCAATAAAAACAAAGGAAAAAACATTAATAAATCTAATGAAATATTTAAACATAATTTATAAAGAGTGATAATTTACATATAACAACTACAAAATTAATTCAAAAACATAAAATAACACAATTATAAATTAAAGTGTGTATTTTTATATATATTATGCATAAGTCAAAAACACTTAAAGAAAGCAAAACAATATTAACTAAATTACGCAAACAAAACAAAAAATTTCATAATCTTTCATCAAATTATTTAGAAAGGCAAAAACCTGAAAGACTAAAACGCGCAACAAAATTAAGAAATGCTCATTTTTCAAAACTTGCACAAACTCCATTTTTTAATTGGCTTTTTAGTAAATATACAAAAAAAATAACTTTTCATGTTGAATCTCCTAAAAAAAAATTTGTATACTCAATTCTAACTAAAGGAATCTGTGATAAAACTGGCAAACGAAGAGCAATATTTGTTTTTGATGAATTTGGAAGAGGAAGTATTTTTACCCGACAACGCATTGGAAAACACACTCTTTGGTTTCCAACAAATATTGCACTAACACACAAAAAAGAAAAAATTGTTTTTAAAGAAAATATAAAAGATAGAGGCTTGACAGAAGGTTATGCATTAATTAAATTAAATGAAGAAATACAAAAACTTGGTAAAAAAATAAAATTTATTGAATTTGATAACCCAAGAGATGCTGAAAAAAAAATGGTTCAAACTTCAAAATATATTTAATTTTAATTAAACAATCTAAACCTTTTATAACTTTTAAAAAAGATATGCACAGGGCAGGATTCGAACCTGCGAACGCACTAAGCGGCAGCCTCCTAAGGGCTGTAGGTTTGACCACTTCCCTACCTGTGCCTGCGCCGTTTAACCGGCACATAACTAAACATAGTTTCTTTGAAACCATTTTTTATTAATACGCTTTGACCAAATATAATAAATAAAATTTCTGTGGAATTGTTTATAAAGGTTCCAATCACAATTTTTTAAATATTTATAATGTTTAAACACTATTAATTTACTTAAATAATTACCTTGTTTTATGAATGTAAAATACTCCATTATCATATATTTTATTCATAAAATAAAATTCTATTGGCTTATCAAGTTCTTTACTCCCAACAGGTTGAGTCTCAATATATTTTGCTCTATTAAATACATAGTCAATTTTGTGTTTTATAATAATATCTGGATTTTTTTCTGTCAAAAATAAAAAACTATCATCAATTAATTCTTGATTAGCATATTCTACGGCTAAATCAGTACTTATTTTTCTCTGCGCAAAATACGCAGTATAATGCCCCAAGGCTGGTTCGACCAAAAATTTTGAATCAGTAGAAGTATTAAATTTTATATATTCAACTGGATGAATTGCATAATCTGGAACAACATAATTTAGTAAAACATTAACAGAAATAAATAAACCAAAAATAAAAATTATAAACAATAAATGTTTTACTTCAGGTTTTTTCAACAAATCTTTTGGAAACCAATAAACTGCAAGAAAAGAAAAAATAATAATTGTCGCAACATTTACTCTATAACTAATAAATAATTGTATGAAAA
>CAZKAC010000067.1:0-5000 GCA_964550725.1 uncultured archaeon | reverse complement strand
TAAAAACTAGGCGTACTTTTACTTCAAAACAAAAAGAGTTTCCATTTTAGTTTTAATGGGGCCCTCCAGTTTTTATCTGGAAGGGCTTGCGATTATTTCTTGTTTTATTGGTTGTTGATTTAGGGTTAGCATTTTTATTGTCAGGTCTTTTTTGATTAGTTCTAGGTGTGCGTTTATTTTTTCGTTTAAGTTTTGGTTTAGTATTTGTGTGAATGCTTGTTTATTTAGTGGGCTTTTGCATGAGTAGCATTGGGTTTCGCTTGCATCGTTTTCTGTTTGGCAGTTTGGGTTTGGACAGATTTTTCTTTCGATGCTTGTTTCTGTTTTGTCTGTTATTAAATCAGACTCACTTAATGCTACATAATGTTTCATTGCTCTTGCACCCACAACATGCCCTGCCATTTGTGCTGCTTTTGCTAAACCATATTTGTTGTACCATCTGGTTAGAGTCATTTTTCTTGTGATGTATAATTTTCTTGATTTCTTTTTTGGTAGGTTTATTCTATCGCATAATGTTTGGTGTATTTCTCTTTGGCGAGTCCAACTAATTGGAATTATTTCTTCGTTGTCATTCATTTCGTTTAGTCTTGGATTCAAGTATTCTTTTAGTTGTTTTGTTTCTGATGGTTCTAATACAACAATTCTATTACTCACATCTGTTTTTGTTCCTCTTATGCGAATAATTAATTTGTTTTCTTTTTCTTCAAGATCGCTTTTTTTTAGGTTTAGTATTTCTTGTGGTCTTGCTCCTATTGAAAACCATAGTCCTGCGAAAGCGAGTTGTCTTACTGAATGATTTTTACTAGCTTTTATGTAATCCATTATGTGTTGTTCTTCCCAAAATTCTTCTGGATCAACTGGTTTACTTTTTCCTGAATGTTTACTTGCGGTTTTCAAAAAATCTGAGTCCAACAAATCTATTAGGTCTGCTCTTTTTTCTTTTGAGAGTCGTGGTTTTATTACGAGTTTTAAAAATTGTTTTAATTGTTTTCTATAATCACTCGAAGAACTCATATTCTTGTTTCGCATTCTCGTATTTAATTTAATTATTTCTTTTTCTGTTATTTTGTCTAGTGGATGATTGTTTAACATTCGACTAATACTCGACATTCTATTCGCTGAAACAAGTTGCCTCTTCAAACCCGGTTCATCAGGCAACGCTGCTTGTCTTTCATTATACTCTTTTATCAAATCAGCATTATATTCGCCGACTTTTTCTTCTAATCTTCCTAGATAATTATCTAATTGAATTCCATAATTCATACTTATCTTCCCCCATTTTCATATAAAAGGAGGGTGTTAGCACTAATGCGCGGCGGGGGTATATTCTGTAATTAGTTATTATTACCCTACTTTTTACAGCCTTTTACAGTATAATCTTTTAACTTATATAAAAACTTTTTAGGCACTACAAATTTTGTGAAATCTTATTAAACAAAGTTTGGAATTGGGTAAACCCCGATTTCTTATTAAAGTGTCCAGCATTTTTAACGATAATAAATTCTGCATCTAGTTTATCAGCTAATTCTTTTCCTTTCTCAATTGAAATGTAAGGATCATTGGTTGATTGATAACAAACGAACTTTTCACAATTTTGTTTTATTTTATCCCAATCAAACTCTCTATTTGTAATTGTTTGATTTATTATATCTAAATCATCATTTAATAAACCAGTAAACCCTGCAACAAAATAACAAGCTTTGATTTTGATGTTTATTTTTTCTAAAACTGATAGAATAAATGCAGGTGCTAAAGAATGTCCAACAAAAATTGTTTCTTCATCAATCTTTTTCATTAACAATTCAAAAGCTCTCGTCCAATTCTCTAAACTCTGCCCTTCTGGAGTAGGCAAGTTAGGTACAAAAACCTCGTGTCCCTGTGAGAGTAATTTTTCTTTCAACCAAGGAAACCAATTTTCTTTAGAATTTCCATAAGCTCCATGAATAATAAAAAACTTCATAAATTAAGTAATAGAGAAACTCTTTTTATGTCTTTATTCAAACCAAAAAGTTCCTTTTGAATCAAATTCAACGTGTTTTTCGAGCCATGTTCGCATATTTTCAATTCCTCCGAGTTTTTCTATGCAATAGTAAAAACAACAAGCAGAGTTTGAGTATTTGAATACGTGTCGTGCTTTTTTTACTGTTTCGTTTACTCCACATTATGTGAACAATAGTTCACTTTTTCCATGAATGCTTTTTCAAAGGGTTCTTGAGCAGTGTTTTTTGTTATTATTACATTTTTATGTTATTTTAGTAGTAACAAAGTTATTATCACATTTTCATAAACTTGTTGTAGCAGTAATAGAATGATTCTATTGAAGCCAAGTAGTTTCTATCTCTAATAGACAATAGTTTCTATTAGTAATAGAAACCTTTATAAATTGTTTTTGATTAATTTGATGTATGCTTAAGGAAAAAATTGAAGAAGTTGTGAAAGAACAAATAAACAATTTAGAGTTGGAAATAAATAATATTCAAAGAGAAGATCTTAAAAAAATAAAATTAATTAATGGATTTGCAATAATAATATCTGGGATAAGGCGTTGTGGAAAAAGCACTTTGCTAAAACAGTTGCTTAAAAATGAAAAAAAGTTTTACTATATAAATCTTGAAGACATTAAGCTAAACAATTTTGAATTAGAAGATTTTATAAAATTGGAAGAAATATTCCTTGAAAATTATGGTGTGGGTGGAACATATTTTTTTGATGAAATACAAGTAATACCTAAATGGGAAAAGTATATTAGGGGATTAGCTGACAAAAAAAACAAAATACTGATAACTGGTTCAAATGCATCTCTTTTAAGTAGAGAGCTTGGTACTTTGCTTACTGGCCGACATATAAGTCACGAATTATTTCCTTTTACTTATAAAGAATATTTAGAATATACTAAACAGAAGTCATCAAAAATAAGTGTTCAAAAATATATTGAAGAAGGCGGGTTTCCAGAATATTTACAATTTAAAAAAACTGATAATTTGCAAGAACTCTTTAAAGATGTGTTAATGCGGGATGTTGCAATAAGATTTAATATAAGGAACACAAATCGGTTAAAAAAAATAGCAATTTATCTGATAACAAATGTGGGTAAAGAAGTATCCTATAATCAGCTCAAAAAAATGTTTTCTGTGCCATCAATACAAACAGTAATAGATTATATTGGATTCTTTGAAGATTCTTATTTGTTATTTATTGTTCCTATGTTTAGTTATTCTCCAAAAAAGCAACAAGTTTATCCAAAAAAAATATATTCTATAGACAATGGTTTGTCGGTAGCAAATAGTTTAAGTTTTTCAAAAGATAAAGGCAGAATGCTGGAAAATATAATATTTCAACATATAAGGAGGCAACACGATGAAATATTTTACTTCAAAGAAAGAAATGAATGTGACTTTTTAATAAAAGAAAAAGATAAGATAACTCAAGCAATACAAGTGTGTTACCTGCTAAATGGTGATAATCAAAAAAGAGAAATAGATGGGTTAATACAAGCGTTAAAAGAAACAAAACTTGATAAAGGTATAATAATAACATTAGATCAAGAAGATGTGCTTGAAGAACAAGGAAAAACAATAGAAATAAAACCAGTGTGGAAATGGTTATTGGAATAAAAATAAAACAAATTTTTAATTAGCTTGTTGTAAGAAATAGTTATTTGTTACTTTATATAAATTTGGGGTAATCGAACTTTTTTTGAGTGCCCGGCGGGGGTATTTAATATTCTTTGATTCTTTTTAACATTAATTCGTAACTTTTGTTTGTTTGTTCGAGCATGAACTGATAATATTTTTTTTGTTTTCCTTCCCTAGCTTTTGAGATCGCATTAAAATAAGCTTCTCGGTTATCCTTGAAAACTATTATTGGATTATAATGATTAGCCATTAGTATTTTGTTCATTATTAGTCTTCCAGTTCTACCATTTGCATCAACAAAAGGATGAATTAATTCATATCTAATATGAAAATCAAATGCAAGAATCAAGGGGTGAACTATCCTCTTGTTTTCTTTATACCATTTTAACAAGGTTAAGAGTTCTTCTTCTACGTTTTCTGGATTGGTTGTTTCTTGGTTACCTGCAATAATTGGAATGTCTTTGAATCCTCTTGGATATTTGAGGTTGCTTTCCATAGTCATTTTTTGGGTTAAAATATAATATAATCTTTTTATAGAAGCAAGATTAAAATTGAAATCTTCTTTAATATATTTAAAAGCTTTTATCGAGTTCTCAACTTCAATAACTTCATTTTTGTTTTTGTATTTTGTTTGTCCTGTCTCAATAATCTCAATAATTTTTTCTTTCGGAATTTTAGAACCCTCGATATTATTTGAATTAAAAATAAATTCTTTAGCAAATTCGTTTTCAATATATTTGTCACACATCTTTGCGTCTATAAGATTGTCTAGTTTTATTGTTTTTTTTTCTATCATTTGAGGTAATTCAATATTGTGCGACAATATTGGCGAAATTTTTTCAAGAAATGGTTTTCTAAACAAATATTCTTTTTCAGTTATTTTATCAATATTTTTGAGTAAATAAGTTTCTTTTGTTATTGTATTAGCATATTTTCCAATATATTCTTTTATTACAAGTTGATTATTCATGAAACTCGTTTTTTTTGTAAAATAAGCGTGCATTACATTATTCATATTCTTTTTTTCTATAAAACTCATGAATATATTATGCTCCTAAAACTATATAAACTTTACCTTTTCGGCAGTAATCTAATTATTTGATATGTTCCAAAATAATGCTTTTTAATGCGTTTTTAAGCATTTATCTTTTTATTATTTCCTTTTTGGCAGTAAAAATTAAGGTTTATTTTACTTTTTTGGTAGTAACTTTAATTCAAATCTTTGATTAAAACACGATAATAAAAATAATGAATCTTGGTTAAATCGTAGTGCCTAATTTTTTGGAATTGTTTTAAAAGAACAAATACTTTAATTTTTACTATGAAAATAAGAAGAGCTGTTACTAATGATTTACCAATAATATT
>CAZKAC010000066.1:0-7372 GCA_964550725.1 uncultured archaeon | reverse complement strand
GTGCATGTTTGGTTACATTGTAGTGTTCCTGTGTAAGCTGTTGTTAGTTGTGTCGCACATGTTTCTCCTGCTAGTGCTGTGCCGTCACAAACTTCTGTTCCTTCGATTGTGTTGTTTCCGCATGTTTGTCCAAGGATGGTGCCTTCTTTTGTGTAGGTTGTTCCTGTTTGGTCTGTGAATGATGTGTTTGTTGTGTAATTAGTGCATTCAAAACTAATTGGGATGGGGTATGTTTGTTTTTTTTCTAAACCTAAATCGGTTGAATATGTGATTGTTATTTCGTTTGTGATTAGTTGTCCTTCTTGGCATGTATTTTCTGTTGATATTATGAATGCTTCTTCTGTGTTTTGAAACATTTTTTTGTTTAGTTGTGTTGTTGTTTCGTTGTTTGCTATTGTAATTGTTTTGATTGTTATAATGTCACCGGTTTGGTTTTTTATTTTTAAGAAATAGTTTCCATCTTCGCTTACTATTGTTTGAGTTATTGCTAGTTGCATTGCTGTTGATGTTAGTTGTGTTGTTGTTTTTGAAATGTTTGTTGCTTGAGTAGTGGAGTTAACTAATAATGATACTACAATTAATGAAACAATAATAATAATCGCAAGAATTACTAAATATTCAATAGTACCCTGTGCTTTTAGTAAATTCTGTGCTTTTTGTTGCATATATTTCAATAATCTTTTTTAAGTATTTAAAGGTTATTATATTTCATTATGTTTATGTTTTTGTTCTCAAAAATTTCTGATTTAAGAGATTCGGTAATAATTAATAATTTATCTTATTTTTTAGTTGATGAAAAAAATATTTTAGATGTTGGTTGTGGTGATGGAAGATTATCTCAAAAAATAGTTAAAAAATATATGGTTAAAATTCACGGAGTTGATGTTTTTGATTCTGGCGAAAAATTAATTGATTTTACTTTGTTTGATGGAAAGAAAATCCCTTTTAAAAATAATTTTTTTGATTCTGTTTTATTAGTTGATGTTCTTCATCATTTAGAAAAACCAGAATTATTATTAGATGAAGCTTTTCGTGTTTCAAAAAAATCAGTCATAATAAAGGATCATTTTTATGAAAATAATTTTGACTTATTCTTTTTAAAAATATTTGATTTTTTAGGAAATATTTTCCCTTATGCAAAAACGCCTTTTAATTTTAAATCAAAAAATGAATGGGAAAAGATGTTTAAAAATAAGAAATATAAAAAAATTGAATGGAGGGCAAAAGTAATTCCTCTAATAAATTGTCCTGAAATAATGTTTAAAATAAAGAAATAAATTATTTTTTAACTCCTAATTCTTTTGTCATTACAATTGAAATAATATAAATCCAAATTAAATTAAGTGTGTTTGCAAAAGGTAAAAGCATTTGTTTTTCTATTCCTGACATTGATTCAACAATTATTGTAGCAGGATTTAAAACAAATCCAATGAATGTTGCTAAACTTCCATAAGGTACGATATCAATTATTATTATAAAATAAATTTGTGCGACTAAATAAGTTATGAAAAACCATCCTAGTTTTTTTGGAGTTGGATTAAAAAAATTATTAAAAATATTTTAAAAAATTATTTTTATTTAATAGTATTGTTTGTTATTAAAAAATCTTTTTATTTATTTTTTAAATTAAATTTATTTTTAATAATTACAAAAAGTGAGGGCAGCTTTTGGCAGGCTCCACAAGAATGCAGTGCCAGACCACTCCCTATGAGGCTTAACTTCCGGGTTCGAAATGGGTCCGGGTGTTTCCCTCCAGGTATGGCCGCCTTCATATATATTGCTACATTTAAGGTTTATAAACCTTACTTGTTGGTTTTTCTTTTTGGTTTAATTATTTTTTCTTTATTTTTTTCTTGCCTACCATTTCTTGTACTAGTTTTAATCCTTTTTTTAGGTGAGCTTCTTTTTTTGCTCCAGCACAAATCATTTTTCCGTTTTTGAATAATAAGAATGTTAGTTTTGGTTCATCCATTCTTAGTATTGCTCCTGGGAATTGTTCTGGTTCGTATTCAACATTATCAAGGTTCATTGCAACATCAAATAAATCAAGATTGATATCTAGTGATGCGGTTGCAACAAAATTAACTATTACAAATTCAACTTTTCTTTTTACTTTTACTTCAGGTTGAATTTCGTGAATCATTTTGCTTGCTTTTTTTATTCCTTGTTCAATTTGAGCTTCACTACTTGCTCCTGAGCAAATAACTTTTCCGTTTTTAAACAAAAGCATTGATACTTTTGGTTCTTTAATTTTTAAAATTGCTCCTGGGAATTGTTCTGGTTCATATTCAATATTTGGAATTCCTATTGCCAAAGAATACAAATCAAGTGCTTGATCTAAAGAAGCAGATGCAACCATATTTACAACATTATATTTCATAAAAAAACCCCTTGTTTTAACTACAAACTATTTTAGCTTGTAAAATAAGTATTTATAAACAGCAAAGGTTTATAAATGGCTTTTTAAAGGTATAAAAAGGACTATTTTTTTTATACTTTTTAATTTTGTTTTTTATAAATTAAATTAATTTCTTTTTTTATTTTTATTAAATGTTTTTCATAATTCTTAATGGTTGTTTTTTTTCTTAATGATTGTTTTTTTTTAAAAAATTAGATTTTCTAGAATAATTTCCTTTTTAAATGTTTGCTAATCCACTTAATATATTCATTAATTGATGTGATTAAATATGGTTAGAAAAGACGGATTGAGGGGAAAAACTAGGTCTAAATTTAAAAGAAGAGGGCCTAAAGCTACTGTTAATAAGTTGGTGACTAAGTTTAGTGATGCTGATACTGTTCAAGTAGTTATTGATTCAAGTAAACATGCTGGTCTTCCACATAGAAGATATCATGGAATTTCTGGAAAAATAATTGGAAAAAGAGGAGCTTCTTATGAGGTTAGTCTTAAAAAAGGAAATAAAAAAATGATTGTAGTTACTACTCCTGCACATTTAAAAAAATTAGGTGTAGTGAGTGTTGAGACAAATAAATGATTTTTGGTGAATTGAAATGGAAAGTAAAGTTGTTGAATCAAAACCAGTTTCTCTTTATGAGGTTAAAGAGATATTAAAGGCAAGAAAGGCTGAAAAAGAACTTAGTTATGAACAAGATTTAACTATGAAGTATGTTGACAAGTTTGCAAAAATAACTGAAAAACAAACAAATGACCTTATTGAAAAGCTTAAAGATTTTGAATTTCTTAAAGAAAATGAAGAATTAGTTTATCAAATTGTTAATGTTTTACCAACTAGACTTGAACAATTACAATTAATTATTCCTAAAAATATTACTCCTGGTGAAGAAGAACTTAAAGCAGTTCTTTTATTAACGGAGAAATTCGCGGAGAAAGTCGAATAAAGACTTTTTCTCTCAAAAAATTTTTTTTTATGAGGGTTGAATATTATGACTGCTGAAGAGAAAGCACTAGTTTTGGATTTTATGCCTACTGGAAAACCATCGGCATATAAAACTGAACCATTAGCACAAGTTATTGGAAAAGACTATTTTACTTTGTTAGAGTTAACTCCACAAACTGGAAAAAGTTTTTCTATTGCTGAAGAAGTTAATATTGGAAAAGAAGGAAGGGATAAAGTTGATATTATAAAGGGTAGGATTACTTATAAAGATCTTACTTCAAATTCTCTTGCTGAATTAGAAGGGGTTATTAGAAAAATTGTTGATGAAAATAAATCAAAATTTTTAGCATTTTATAATACTTCAAAAGGAATTACTTTGAAAAGACACCAAATTGAACTTTTACCTGGGATGGGTAAAAAACATATGCTTGCAATACTTGATGCGAGAGAAAGAAAACCTTTTGAATCATTTGAAGATTTAGATTCGCGCGTAAAAAGTTTACCCGATCCAGTTAAAGCTATTGTGAAAAGAATAGTTGAAGAATTAGAAGGCACTGAGGATAAATATTATTTGTTCGTTCGTCCTCCATCTCCTCCAAAGAGAGATTTTGGAAATAGGCGATTTCATAATGATTTTTCTCGTCAAAAAAGTTTTCATGGTTCGAGAAATTTTTCAAATAGAGGATTTTCTAAGCCTGATTTTTCCAGACAAAAGTAAAAATAGTTGGTAGTATGGCTTTGTTTGAAAATTTACAAGAATTAATGGTTAAGTATAGATTTAGGCCTGAAAAAAAGTTATCTCAATTTTTTTGTACTCGTTCAACTCTTCTTGAAACAATGGTTGAAAAAGCAAATATTAATTCTAATGATATTGTGTTGGAAATTGGGCCAGGTACTGGTTTTATGACACGTTTGCTTTTAGAAAAATCTAAAAAAGTTATTGCTATTGAGAATGACAAAAAAATGATTGATGTTCTTTCTAATGAATTTTCTAGTGAAATAAAAAATAAACATTTAGAACTTATTTATGGGGACATTTTAGAAGTAGAGTTAAAAAAAATGAATATTACAAAAATTGTTTCATTACCTCCATATCACATATCTTCAAAATTAGTTAACAAAATTATTCTTTCAGAAATTCCTTTGTCTATATTAATGCTTGACACAGGCTTTGTTGAAAAATTAACTGCTTTTGAAGGATTAAAAGAATATACTGCCTTATCAGCATTCGTAAATTTAAATGCTGATATTGAAATATTAAAAGATAATATTTCTGGGGAAAATTTTTTTCCAACCCCTAATTGTAGAAATGCAATTGTTTCATTAAAACTTACTCCTAAAAATACTTCTGTAGAATTTTTTCATTTTATAAAACAATTATTTAGACATAAAAATAAAGATCTTTCACGAGCATTAAGACAAGCATTTCCATTTATTGAAAGAGAGTTAGCGATTAAAAAAGAAAATTTAGATGAAAAAATTTCTGATTTGGACTTAGCAGATGTTAAAGTAAATTTACTTTCTCCTAAAGAATTATGTAATATATATGTTGAACTTACACAATAAAATTAAGTAATATTTTTTTATCTTATTCTATCAAGAATAATTCTTTCAAATGCAAATATTTTTGTATTTTCTGCATATTTTTTAGCCGCATCAAGTTTTCTTTGGTTTTCTGCATAAATTGTAAATAATAATTCATTTTCACAAACTTTTTCTCCAATTATTTTGTTTAACATTACTCCTGCAAGTTTATCTTTTGGAGCACCTGCTATTCGAGAAATTTTTGTTAATTCTTTTAAGTTTATTTCAGAAAGGGTTCCAATTTCGTTTGATTTAATTTCAGTATTTAGGGGAGATATAATTATTTGTTGACTTGAATTAATTTTTCCACCTTGTGCTTTTATTATTTCTTTCATTTTTTCGTATGCTCTTTTACTTTCAAGAATATCTCTTGCCATTTTATATCCTTGGTTTATTTTTGCTATTCCAACTAATTCAAATAATGCTCCTGCTAATTCACAGCTTTTTTGAGCCAAATTGTCAAATCTTTTTCCTTCTAATATTTCTAATGCATATTTTGCTTCTAATGCGGGTCCAAAAGCTAAACCACTTGGTTCTTCACCGTTTGTGATTAATGCTTCAACTTCCATTCCGACTCTTTTTCCAACTTCAACAAACATTTCTGCCATTTCCATTGCTCTTTTTTTATCATGTACTTTAACATTTTTTCCAACAGGAATATCGATTACTACATATTGGCTTCCAACACTTGCTTTTTTTGCTAGTACTGATGCAATAACTTGGCCTTGAGGATCTAATGATAGAGGGTGTTCAAGTTTAATTATTTTGTCATCAGCAGGAGCTAAATCTACAGCACCACCCCAAACAATACAGGCTCCATTTTTTTCAGTTATTGATTTTATTTTTTCTAGTGTGAATGATACTGGGGCTAAAACTTCCATAGCATCAGCAGTTCCACCAGCACTTGTTATACTTCTTGAACTTGTTTTTGGAACATATAATCCCATGCTTGCAACAATAGGTACAATAATCATTGTTGCTCTTCCATTCACTCCACCTATACTATGTTTGTCTACGATTGGAGTTTTATTTATTTTTAATCGATTTCCATTTTCTATTAATGCTTGTGTCATGTGGGTTGTTTCTTCTAAATCTAGTCCGTTTATATAAACTGATGAAATAAAAGCACTTCCTTCAATTTCACTCAATCTATTCTCATCTAAATCTTTTACTATTTGAAAAATTTCTTCAAAAGAAAGTTTTTTGTTATCCATTTTTTTCTTAATATATTCTAAACTTTTTATTGGTTCAGCAGCTTTTACTGAAACTATTTCTTTTGTTTGTATTACAAGATCTTTCTTAACTCCATCAAACAATCCTATTTCTCCAATATTTACGATTTTTTTAGTTAAATCAACTACTGCAACACATGTTCGTCCATTTTTTTTATTTTTAATTTCTACTCTTTCAAGAGGATTAATTCCAAGTTCTTTTGCATCTGACTCATTAAGTATTACTACTAATTTTCCTGATTCAATTCCAAGGTTTTTTACCTTCATGTCTTGTTTATATCCATTAACCATTTTTTTCACCAAATGTATGTTGATAAATAGTAAAAAGAAGTATTTAATGATTGCTTATTTGAATATTTTTATTTAATTCATATTTTTGTTATTTTTTTAATTAGTTTTTTGTTATTTTTTTAATTAGTTTTTTTTGTTTATTTTTTAATAGTTGATGCGATTAATTGTTCTGCAAAATCACCCCGATATGTTTTAAAATATGCATCCATAAAGATTTGAAATTCTTCTTTTCCAAAATTTTTTTTTGCGTCCAAAATATTATTTCTTAAATTTCTTTGAATAATTTTTTTATCTTTTAGAATTCTAAAACTTTCAAAGTCTAAAATTATTCTGTTAAAACTTCCACTCTGCGTTTTATAAAAATGCCAAAAATCAAGATGGTTGCATGACAAACCAAGTGAATGTATCTTTGCTAAGTCTTCTCCAAGTGCTTTTATAAGTCCTCTATTTTTAGATCGGCAAAGTTTAGAAAGAAATGTTGGTCTTCCTTGTGTATGTCCATCATAAATTTTTCCATATCTTCTTTGCATATTTTCCATAAATGTAGTTAAATAATGCTCATTTAATTTTCCTTTTGATGTTCTACTTTTAGTAGACACTACTGAAAAATCAGGAACAGGTAAACCTACATTTCTTAGTTTTCTATATGCTGATTGTGATTCAGCTAGACGCTTTCTTGTAGAATCATGGCCCATAATTTTTGAAGGGATTTTTGCAGCTGCATTAAATCTTCTTTTTTTCCCAGTCTTTTCAATTACTTTTGCAGAATTAACAATTGTTTTTTCAATTCTTTGTCCTCTTCCAATTGGTTCGCCTATTTTTATCTCTGTAGAATTTATTCGAGGACGAGGTCTAATTATTTTTCTTACCATAAATTATATTAGTTTTTTTTTATTAATAAATATTACT
>CAZKAC010000065.1:0-14669 GCA_964550725.1 uncultured archaeon | reverse complement strand
CTATACTTACTTAAATAAAAAATACCTGACCAAATTTATTTTTAAAAAAAAACCAAATAATTTTAAGATTAAAAATATTTTATTAGTTTAACAAATACTTTTCTGTTTCTTGGTCCATCAAATTCAGTAAAATATATTGATTGCCACTGTCCAAGAATGAGTGAATTATTTTCAATAATAAAAGTTTTTTCTGTTCCAGTAAGCAAAGCTTTTAGATGTGAATCTGAATTTCCCTCAACATGATCAAAATTTATTTTTGGAACAATCTCTTCAAAAGCATTTAATAAATCTTTTTTAACATCAGGATCAGCATTTTCATTCACAGTTATTCCTGCTGTTGTATGGGGGCAATAAATAGTACATAACCCAGAATTAAATTTAGATTCTTTAATAAAAATATTAATCTGTTCAGTAATATCAATAAATTCATTTTTTAAATTTGATTTTATTTTAATTTCTTTTAACAATTATTCACCCAATTTTTTTCGCACAATATCTTGAACTTCTTGTGGAGAAACCGTCCCTTTAGTTTCTCGCATAACTAACCCAACTAAAAAATTAAATGATTTTTGGTTTCCTTTGTTATAATCTTCAGCCGCTGAATTATTTTCTAATAATACTTTTGAAACTATCTCATCAATATTTATTTTTTCTAAAATCAATAAATTATTTTTTTCTAAATATTCTTTTGGTTTTGTTTTATCCCCACTAATATAATTAATCATTGATTGTTTTGTATTTTTATCAGAAACTTTTCCCTCTTTAATTAAAGAAATCAATTCTACTAATGCTTCAACAGAAACTTGAACATCATTAAGAGATAAAGAGTCATGATTCAATATCGCAAGTAATTCTCTTGTTAATAAACGCGCTGCTATTTTTGTATCAGATTTTTGTGCTAATTTAGCAAACAAATCACCCAAATATTTATCTGAAGTAATGACTCTAGCATCATATTCATTCAAACCATAATCATTTTGAAATCTAATTGCCTTTGCTTCTGGTAATTCAGGCATATCCTTTCTAACTTGTTCAACCTGTTCTTCAGTAAGAGATACTTTAACTAAATCAGGGTCGAAAATATAACCATAATCTGATTCACTTTCTTTTTTTCTAAGTTCAACAGTTGTTCCATTATCAGCATTATATGCACGAGTGTGTTGTTCAATTGGTTTGTTCATTCTCAATTCTCTCCTTTGTCTTAATAACTCAAAATTTAATGCTTTTTCAACTGCCGCATATCCTGAAATATTTTTTATTTCAACTCGGTCATTAGGATAAATTGAAATATTTGAATCAACCTTCAAAGTTGAATCTGGTTTTAAAACATTTAAATATTTTAAAATATTTTCAAGCGAATTCAAAAATTCACGCGCTTCTTTTGGTGTTGAAATGTCTGGTTCAGTAACAATTTCAATTAAAGGTAATCCTGAACGATTATAATCAATTTGAACATAATTACTTTTTCCCATTCCGTTTGGATGTATTAATGCTGCAGGATCCCATTCAATATGTGCTCTTGTAATTCCAATTTTTTTTCCATTTGAAAGATTAACATAACCTTTCTGTGCCACAGGAACTTCATATTGAGTAATTTGATAATTCATTGCCATATCTGGATAAAAATAAGTTTTTCTTGAAAAGAAAAAATCTTTATTAATTTGACAATTTAGTGCAAGACCAATTTTTGTTGCAAGCTCAACTGCTTTAGCATTTAAAACAGGTTTGCATCCTGGATGTCCTAAACAAATTGGACAAACTTTTGAATTAGGTTCTGCTCCATTTGAATCTGTACTGCATGAACAAAACAATTTTGAATCTGTATTAAGATACGCGTGTATTTCTAAACCAATAATTACTTTTTCGCCAATTTCTTTTTCAGAACTCATTTTATTTTCACCAACCTTATAGTGCGAAATTCTAAAGCCCCAAATTTGTCATAGAAATTATTTGCACGTTCATTTTTTACATCAACATTAAACTTCAGATAGTCAACATTATTTTCTTTTGCAAATTTTTTTGCAATATTAAAAAGTTTTTTTGCCACCCCTTTGCCACGATACTTTTCATCAACAAATAAATCATCTAACCTTGCTTCTTTTTTCCACAAATAAATATATGGGCGAAATTTACCAACCGAAATCATAACATAACCAATTAATTTTTCCGATTCTTCAGCAACAAAAACAAGCGATTTTTTTGAGACTATATTTTTCTTAAAATGTTTCTTCATAAGACTTATATGATTTTTTTTAAATTTATAAAAATCCGGAAAATAATTTAAGTGATATTGCATTAAATTATTCCACAAATCAATTAATCCATCCATATCAGAAACCTTTGCTTTTCTATAAATTATTTTATTCAACTTCCATCACCTTTCCAAAGCTATAAAGTCTTTCTTCTTTTAAGTGTGGTGCAATAGCCATTAATCCAACAGGCATACCATTACTAAATCCAGCATTGCATGAAATATGTGGCAAACCAGCAAGGTTTGCAGGAACTGTACACAAATCCATTGCATAATTCTGCGCAGGACTCATTTTTTCAATATCTTCAAATTTAGGCGCAACAACAGGCATTGTAGGGTTAATAAGCAAGTCATATTTTTTGAAAGCCTGTTTGAATTCATTAATTAATTTTGTTCTGACTTTCATCGCTTTGAGATAATATGCATCTCTATATCCTGACATTCGGGCAAATGTCCCAAGAATAATTCTTCTTTTTGCTTCATCAGTAAAATTATTACTTCTAATTTCTGAGAAATATTCATCAAAGTGTTTTCCATCAACTTCTCCCTGAACTCCATATCTTAGACCTGAAAGCTTTGCAAGATTTGTTGATGCCTCACTTGTTGCAATAATATAATATGCTGCTAATGCATATTGTGAATTTAAAGGTAATTGAATTTCATCAACTTTAACAAACTCTTTAAGTTTGTCAATTTTTGCAGAAATTATTTTTTTTACATCATCATCACAACCATCATAAAAATTTTTTATTAGTGCAATTTTTTGGATTCCTCCTTCATCTATTTTGAATCCATCCCCTATTGAAGTTGAATCTTTTATATCTTTTCCAGCAATTGTTTCAAGCAACAAAGCAGAATCATCAACTCCTCTTCCAATAGACCCAATTTTATCTAAAGAATTAGCATAATCAATCAAACCATATCTTGAAACCAAACCATAAGTAGGAGTTAATCCCGTTACTCCACAAAACGATGCTGGGCAAGCAATGCTTCCACCAGTACTTTCTCCAAGGGATATATGATACCTTGTAGAATATGCAGTGAATCCAGCACTTCCGCCTGAACTTCCTCCGCAACTTCTTTGATTATCAAAAGGATTTTTTGGAACTAATTGAGTATTGGTTGCGAATGTTCCAAAACCAAATTCATCTTGCGTTGTTTTTGCAAGAATAATCGCACCTTCATTTCTCAATTTTTCAATAACTGTCGCATCCATTACTGGCTTATAACCTTTAAGAATTTTTGAACCAGCCTTTGATTCTACCCCTTTAACACAGATACAATCTTTAACAGTTATCGGAACACCAAACAATTTACCCTCAGGTTTTTTTTCTTTTAATTCTTTTATTTGACGAAGAACATCTTGTCCATCAAATTCTTCAATATAATTTAATTTTTTATTTTGGGATGCTTTAACTTCAAGAATTATTTTATGCAAATTCTCTTCTATTTTAGAAAAATCTTTTTTTCCCTCTTCAACAAAATACTTTAACGTTTCTTCTCTTTTAGTCATATAATCAACTCAAAACTATAATACTTTTGGCCCCTTAACATACCCATTTTCTACTAATTTTTCAGAAACATTTTTCAGTGCTTCTTCTTGCAATAATCCTTCTTTTACTTCATCTTTTCTAAATTGATTTTTTGATTCTATTGGTTGAAAACTTGGTTCCTCATTAGCCTCAATTTCATCCAGTTTATTGAATGAATCTATAATAACTTCTTTTATTTGTGGAAGAAATTTTTCTACTTCTTCATCAGTAAGCTTTAGTCTTGCATTCAAAGCAACTTTTTTGATTAGTTCGTTATTTATTTGTATTTTTGGCATAATAAATGATGAAGTTGAAAAAGTTTATAAATGTAAGAATATCAATATAATTAATTATTCAAAAAAATAAGTTGATTTTATGGTTAAAATACACGGACAAGGAGGAGCACAAGGACACCACACCAAAGAAATGAAACATAAGTATGAAACAAGTATACGAATTAAAGAAAAAATTCAACGTACTGAAGCAAAAAAAAATAGATGTGCTCAAAGAAAAATTGATTGGATTAAAGACGAATTAATTAACCATATTGGTCCAACTTCTACAACTGCATTAGATCGAGTTATTACAGCAGTTAAAATAAAAAAAGTTTCAAAACCAGTATCACTAATAATTACTCTTGCTGTTGATGCATGGCATGTTGAAGAAATTTTGAAAACATTAAATAGTAAAAAAATTAGCAAAGATATTTTTACTGAACAGGATTTAGAATCATTTCACTTCTTATCTCCAGAAAAAAGAAAAGAAACGATGGAAGCATTATTACCTAATGGAAAAATTAAAATAGGGTCAAGAAGTTCATCTCAATTAAAAGAAGATATTGAAAAATGGAAAAGACGTGTCCCTAAAATTGCTCAGGGACATTATTTCTAAAATTTTTTTTTTATTTTTAAAAAGTTATAAACCAAACACCTTTTTAATTTTAAGGTGTCAATCTATCAGGATCTCTTGGTAATAATACTACTTCCCTTACATTTTCAAATTTGAATAACATCATTACAATTCGATCTAACCCAAATCCAACCCCTCCGTGTGGAGGTGCTCCATATTTGAACATTTCTGCATACCACCCCATAGTGTCTAAATCAATTCCTTTTTCTTTTCCCTGTTTTTTAAGTATTTCATAACGATGTTCTCTTTGTCCACCTGTTGCAATCTCTGTCCCATTCCAAATTAAATCAAATGCATCTGTTGTTAATCCATCAGCATTATAATAATGATAAAATGGGCGTTTTGCAAGAGGATAATTTGTTACAAAAACAAATTCTTCATCGAATTTTTCTTTTACAATTTCTCCCATCATTTTTTCTGCTTCAGGATCAAAATCTTCTTCTTCAGGAAGACTTTTTCCTTTTTCATTCAAAAGAACTTTTGCTTCTGCCATAGTCATTCTTGGTATTTTTTTTGGAATCTTAACATCAATATTCCAAAGAGCTAATTCTTTTGCACAATTCTTTTTAACATCTAAAAGAACATATTTGAATAATTCTTCAATTACATCCATTACATCACTAGTATGATTTATGAAACCCATTTCAAAATCTATTCCAGTAAATTCTGTTTGATGCCTTGGAGTATTAGATTTTTCTGCTCTAAAAACAGGAGCAATTTCATAAACTCTTTCAAAGCCTGCACAAACCATCATTTGTTTATAAAGCTGTGGACTCTGTGAAAGAAATGCTTCTCTATCAAAATAAACAACAGGGAATAATTCTGCTCCAGATTCTGCACCAGCACTTGTTATTTTTGGAGTTTGTATATTTGTAAAACCATTTGAATCAAAAAAATCACATGCTGATTTAAAAATTCTACTTCTAACTTTAAATATTGCTAAACTTTTTTCATTTCTTAAATCCAAATATCGATTATCAAGTCTTTTAGATAAATCAGATTCAATTTTTCCACTCGTATCAATTGGAGTTGGAGAATCAGCCTTACCTAATACAACAAATTTTGAGGGAATTAATTCAACCCCTCCTGGTGCTTTTTCATTAATCTTTAATTCTCCTTCAACTTCAACAACACTTTCTCTTGTTAAACCAGAAACAGCAGTTTTAATTTCTTCAGAAGCTTCATCTCTAACTACAGTAACTTGCAATTTTCCAGTTTTATCTTTTAACTCAAGGAATCTAAGCCCACCCATATTTCGATTTTCTTGTACCCATCCATTAACTTTAACCACTTCACCAGCTTTTTTTGTACATTCTTCAAAATATGTTCTATCCATTATTATTCCCCCAAAATAAATTGTTTTAATTTATAAAAAAATAGTAAAAAAAGGGTTATAAAGCTATTTCAAACACAATAAAATTAATAACTAAATTTGATTTATTAACCCTTGCAAATAAAAATTTTATATGCGAGACATCGTTGTTAGTGGGGCGCGTGAGCACAATCTAAAAAATATTGATGTAACGCTTCCAAGAGATAAATTCATTGTCATCACTGGCCTTAGCGGATCAGGTAAAAGTACCTTAGCTTTTGATACAATTTATGCAGAAGGTCAAAGAAGATATGTTGAATCACTTAGCGCATACGCTAGACAATTCATTGGACTAATGGACAAACCAGATGTTGATTCAATAGATGGCCTTTCCCCAGCAATTTCAATTGAACAAAAATCAACTTCAAATAATCCAAGAAGTACAGTTGGAACAGTTACAGAAATATATGATTATCTTCGCTTGCTTTACGCAAGAATCGGAGTACCTTATTGTCCAACCCATGGAATAAAAATTGAATCACAAACTCCAACAAAAATTTCAAAAAAAATACGCGAAACTTTTAAAGGCAACATTACAATTCTTGCTCCAATAATTAGACAAAAAAAAGGAACTTATGAACAATTATTTTTAGATCTTGGAAAAGAAGGTTATAGTCGAATAAGAGTTAATAAAACAATTTGTAGGACTGATGAAAAAATAGTTCTTTCAAGATATAACAAACATGACATTGACATTGTTATTGATAGAGTTAATGCAAAAGAAAAAACAAGGTTAACTGAAGCTGTTGAAAATGCACTTAAGCGAAGCGATGGATTAGTAATAATTATTGATGATAAAAACAACGAACATTCTTATTCAAGTAAACTTGCTTGTCCAAAGTGCGATACACATTTTGAAGAACTTGAACCAAGAATGTTTTCTTTTAATTCACCATTTGGTGCTTGTGAAGAATGTAATGGACTGGGAGTTAAATCAGAATTTGATCCAGCACTAATAATTCCTGATAAATCAAAAAGTATTCTTGATGGAGCAATTACAGTTTATGGAAAAATGGATTTGTCTTGGAGAAGCCAACAACTTTCTGCAGTTGGAAGTAAACATGGTTTCAATTTAGTTACACCCGTTAAATATTTTAGTAAAGAACAATTTGATGTTTTAATGTATGGTGATCCAACTCCAATTAAAGGAAAATGGAGTACTGGAGCAAATATGAATTTTAATGATGGTTGGGAAGGATTAATTCCACAAGCAGAAAGGCTTTATCAACAAACAGAATCTGAATGGAGAAAAGAAAATTTTACAAAATTTATGAGAACCCATACTTGTCCAAAGTGTCAAGGGGCGAGATTAAAAGACAAAGTTCTTTCAGTAAAAGTTCATGATAAATCAATAGTTGATTTTACAAACTTAAGTATTGGACGAGCGCTTGAATTTATTAATAATTTAAATTTAACAAAAAAAGAAAGTGAAATTGCAAAGTTGATTCTAAAAGAAATATTTGACAGATTAACTTTCTTAAACAATGTAGGGCTTAGCTATTTGACTCTAAATAGACATGCTGGGAGTCTTAGTGGAGGAGAAGCACAAAGAATACGACTAGCTACGCAAATTGGTTCAAACCTAATGGGAGTATTATATATCCTTGATGAACCTTCAATTGGACTTCACCAAAGAGATAACGAAAGATTAATTGAGACTCTTCATAAACTAAGAGATATTGGAAACACACTTATTGTCGTAGAACATGATGAAGATACAATACGAAAGGCTGATTATATAATTGATATGGGTCCAGGTGCTGGAATACATGGTGGAAAAATCACTGCACAAGGTTCACCAAAAGAAATTGAAAATAATCCAGATTCATTAACTGGAAAATATTTAAGTGGAAAACTTTCTATTCCAGTTCCAAAGAAAAGAACTACACACACTGGAGAAATTATTTTTAAAGGTTGTAAAGAACATAACTTAAAAAATATTGATGTAACTATCCCTCTTGGAATGTTAACATGTTTAACTGGAGCAAGTGGAAGTGGTAAGTCAACTTTGATGGAAACAATAATTAACAATGGCCTCTTAAAAAAATTAGAACTTACAAGTGCAACAATTGATGTTGGAACACATGATAGTATTGAAATTAATGGAGATATTGATAAGGTTGTTGAAATTAATCAAAGTCCCATTGGAAGAACTCCTCGAAGTAATCCTGCAACTTACATAAAACTTTTTGATGAAATAAGAAATCTTTTTGCACAAACAAAAGAAGCAAAGTTGCGCGGATATAAATCGGGGAGATTTTCTTTTAATGTTCCAGGTGGAAGATGTGAAAAATGTAGGGGAGACGGAACAATTAAAATTGAAATGAATTTTTTACCCGCCGTTTATGTTGATTGTGAAGAATGTAATGGAAAAAGATACAATGAAGAAACTCTTGCAGTTGAATTTAAAGGAAAAAATATTGCACAAGTTCTTGACATGAGTGTAGAAGAAGCAATAAAATTATTTGAATCAATTCCTTCAATAAGAAATAAACTTGGTGTTCTTGATTCTGTTGGACTTGGATATATTAAACTTGGACAAAGTGCAACAACTCTTAGTGGAGGAGAAGCACAAAGAATAAAACTTACAAAAGAACTTGCAAAAAGGGGAACTGGAAAAACACTTTATTTACTTGACGAACCAACAACTGGACTTCATTTTCACGATATTAAAAAATTACTCAATGTTTTACAAGTTCTTGTTGACAAAGGAAATACAATGATTATAATTGAGCATAATTTAGATGTAATTAAATCAGCTGACCACATAATTGATCTTGGGCCTGAAGGTGGAGAAGGTGGTGGAGAAATTATTGCAATTGGTCCACCAGAAGAAATAATAAACATCAAAGAAAGTCATACTGGACGATTCTTAAAACCAATTTTAAACAAAAAAATTTTATAATTTAAAATAATATTTGATAATATGATTAAAATAAATGAAATAGAATTTTTGCCACAAAACAGTGGTTGTTACCTTTTTAAGGATAGTAAGAGTAAAGTACTCTATGTTGGAAAAGCAAAGAATTTAAAAAAAAGAGTTAAATCTTATTTTCAAAAAACTGACCATACAAAAAAAACAAAGAGTCTTGTTGAAAAAATAAAACAAATTGATTTTATTGTAACAAAAACAGAAAGTGAAGCATTTTTACTTGAAAACAATTTAATCAAACTGCATTACCCAAAATTCAACATTGATCTAAAAGATAGTAGGCGTTATGCTTACCTTAGACTAAGTGATGCTGATTACCCCATTCTTGAAATTGCAAGAATTCGTGATAAAAGTGGAGAGTATTTTGGGCCATTTACTAGTGGAAGAATTAGAAAAACTATTATGGACACCGTTACAAGAAATTTTAAAATTCTAACAAGAAAACCATCTCCCAAACTCAAAAAAATTATTGATAAAAATGAATATAAAAAGAGAGTTAATAAAGTGAGAAAGATTTTGAAAGGAGATAGTGAAAGATTAATTAAAGAATTAACAAAAGAAATGGAAGAAAATTCAGTCGCAGAAAATTTTGAATACTCTTTAATTCTTAGAAATCAAATTAATGCACTAAAAACTTTAAAAGAAAAACAAGTTATGGAATTTGCGAGAAGTATTGATGCAAATATAATAAATTATGCAATTTATGGTGATGAAGTATATTTGCTTTTGTTTAATATTCGAAAAGGAATTGTTGAAGACAAACAAGAATTTGTATTTAATTATTACGAAGACTTTTTAGAAAATTTTTTAGCACAAATCTATGAAACTCAAAATATTCCAAAAGAAATAATCTTACCAACAAAAGTTGGACACTATTTGAAAAATTATTTGTCAAAAAAAGCTAATCATTTAGTAAAAATAACTGTTCCAAAAAAAGGAAACAAAAAAGAATTATTGAAATTTGTTTATGAAAATATAAATGCAACATTTTTTGCAGGACAAGAAAGAATGCTTGAATTAAAAAAAGCAATTAGGTTACCAGAAATTCCTTCAATTATTGAATGTTTTGATATTTCCCATTTAAGTGGAACAAACACTGTCGCAGCAATGGTTACTTTTGAGAATGGGTTTGCAAAAAAAACTCATTATAGAAAATTTAAAATCAAAACAATAAGTAATTCTGATGACTTAGCTGCAATAAAAGAAGCAATTAGAAGAAGATATAGTAAAAGCTTATCAAAGAAAATGAAATTCCCCGATCTTATTGTAATGGATGGTGGGAAAACTCAACTTAATATTGCGATAAGAGTTCTTAATGAACTTGGCCTAAAAATCCCCGTTATTTCTCTCGCAAAACAATTTGAAGAAATTTATATACCTTATTCAAAAAAACCATTTAGACTTGATAAGAAAAATAAAGGATTACAAATGTTAATAAATATAAGAAATGAAGCACACCGATTCGCAAATTATTATAGAAAACAACTAAAAACTCAAGATTTTAAATAAGCTAGTAAGGCGTTTAAAGCTTGCTAAATATATTTTATTTATGGAAAAAAATGATTTCAAACTAGGTGAACAATTTAAACTAAAAGCTGATTTTTTACCAGCAGGCTCACAACCAAAAGCAATTGAACAGTTAGTTGATGGTATAAAAAGAGGAATTTCTCCACAAACACTTCTTGGAGTTACGGGTAGCGGTAAAACATTCACTATTGCTAATGTGATAGAGCAAGTACAAAAACCAACTCTTGTAGTAGTTCATAACAAAACTCTTGCTGCACAACTCTATAATGAATTCAAAGCATTTTTTCCAGAAAACAGAGTAGAATACTTTGTTTCTTTTTATGATTATTATCAACCAGAATCTTACATTCCAGCAAATGATCAATACATCGAAAAAGATTCAAAAATAAATGAATATATTGAACGAATGAGGCTTAGTGCAACGGCTTCGCTTATGAGTAGGCAAGATGTTATAATTGTTGCTTCGATTTCTTGCATTTATAGTCTTGGAAATCCTGATAACTTTCTTGGGTTAGGATTTGAAATTGAAGTTGGACAAAAAATTAGCAGAAAAAATTTTATGCTAAAACTTCTCGATGCACAATATGAAAGAAATGATATTGAATTAATTAGTGGAAGATACCGAGTTAAAGGAGACACTATTGATCTTGTTCCTGGATACGATAGAGATATTATTCGAATAGAATTTTTCGGTGACGAAATTGAAAAAATTTTTATTATTGATAAATTAAGTGGAAAAACAATAGAAGAACTCAATCATTATTTTTTATTTCCAGCAAGACACTTTGTAACACATGAAGATGAAACAAAAAAAGCAATGGGCTTAATAAAAGCTGAACTAAAAGAAAGATTGCCAAAACTTGGAACAATAGAAGCCCATCGTTTAAAACAAAGAACTAATTATGATTTGGAGTTACTTGAAAATTTTGGTTTTTGTAAAGGGATAGAAAATTATTCACGACATTTTGATAATAGAAATGAAGGCGACCCTCCATATTGTTTACTTGATTATTTTAAGAATAATTTTTTGATTATAATAGATGAGTCCCATCAAACAATTCCACAATTTAACGGAATGTATAATGGAGATAGGCAAAGAAAACAAACGCTTGTGGATTATGGATTTAGACTTCCAAGTGCACTTGATAATAGACCACTTAAATTTAATGAATTTGAAAAATACTTAAAAAAAGAGAATACTATTTTTGTTAGTGCAACTCCTGGAAAATATGAAAAAGAATATTCAAAAAAAATTATTGAACAAATAATTCGTCCAACAGGACTTGTTGATCCACAAATAGAGATCCACTGTACTAAAAACCAAACCGATCATATTCTTAGTGAAATTAAAAAGATTATTCAAAGAGGAGAGCGAGTTCTTATTACAACACTTACAAAAAAACTTGCTGAAGAGATGAGTGAATTTTTTGCATCAAAGAAAATAAAATCAAGATATTTACACTCTGAAATAAAAACACTTGAAAGAACAGAATTGTTAAGACAATTAAGAGAGGGTAAATTTGATGTTCTTGTTGGAATTAATCTTCTTCGTGAAGGTATTGATTTACCTGAAGTTGGACTTGTCGCAATATTTGATGCTGATAAAGAGGGGTTCTTGCGTGACCAACAAAGCTTAATCCAAATAATTGGAAGAGCCGCGAGAAATTCTGCTTCAAAAGTAATTCTTTACGCTGATAAAGAAACAAATTCAATGAAAGGAGCTATTGAAGAGACTAATAGACGAAGAACTATTCAAATTGAATTTAACAAAAAAAATGGAATTATTCCAAAAACAATTATTAAACCAATTGAAAAACCAAAAATAATTATGCAAGATACAAAACATATTCCTCTTGCTGAAAAGAAAAGAATGATCCCTCAACTTGAAATTGAAATGAGAGAAGCAGCTACAAAACTTGACTTTGAGCTTGCAATAGAAATTCGTGACAAGATAGCAAACCTAAAACAAGATTTAACTAAGAAATAATTTTTTTAAAATTCTCCAAGAATCTTTTGTTTATGTTGCTTGAGAGGTTTTGCATTAAAACCTTTTCTATTTAGTTTGCGTGCAAACTCATGACAAAAACCATGGTCTGTAAAGACAAGTTTTGGATTAGCTTGTTTAACATATTCCATTAATTGATTAAAATCTGCATGATTACTTAGATGAAAAATTTTGTCAAAATAACCCTTATAATCCCACCCAGTAGCCATTGCTGAAATTATTTCCCGTTTATCAAAATGTTCAAGGGTTGAAAAAAGATATCTATTAACTAACGAAGGGGGCATTATTAAGACTTGGGAATCTTTCAAATTATGATCCATCTTAACATAATCTCCCACATCAACTCCGTGTTTTTTATAAATCTCATTAATTTCAAAAATACTCTCATGTACAATCGGAACAATTCCTGCCAAATTAGAAATTTTTGTTAATTCTTGTGCTTTTCCAAGAGAATATCCTGCAAGAATAACTAATTTAGTTTTTGTATTATTTGAAATCCAATCAACCATTTCATCAACAACATCAAAATAAGAAGGAAAAGAATACTGAGGCATACCAAAAGTAGTTTCAAGAACCAAAATATCTGAACTCAAAGGTTTCGCACCTTTAAAAAGTAATGAATTTTCTAGTCTAAAATCAGAAGTCACTACAATATCTTTCCCAGAAATATCAGAAATTTTTGTTTGAGCCGAACCAAGAATGTGTCCATTACCAAATAATTCAATTGAAAATGTTTCAAATTTTTTTTGTTTATTAAAATTGATAGAATTTAATTTTAACTCATATTTTTTCCTTGGGAATCTAAATAAAACTAAATCTGCTGTTTCTGGAGTACAATAAAACTCTGGTTCAGCAGAAAGTTTTACATGATCTGAATGAGCATGTGAAAGTAAAACTTTTTTTGCAAAAGGCTTTTTGTGAGGATCAATTAATAAATTTTTGAATAAAAGACCATTATCTTGTTTAAGCATAATAACATTAACTCCAATCTAACTAAAAAGCTTATTTAAAATTTTATTAAACTAACTAAAAAGCTTATTTAAAATTATTAAACAAAAAAGAAACAACTTCCCTCTACCAAACAAGATACTCTTAAATATGTCTAAAAACTATAAATATGGTGTGTTTTTATGAAAGATTTTTATGATCGCGTAAATTTATTATTAAATGAAATTAATAATACTTACAATGCAATATCTAAAGAAAATTGGAAAGACTTAAATAAAACTGGTTTTATTTTTGAACTTGAAAGAAACACTAAAAAATTAAAAGAAATTTTTTATGAATTTTCAGATATTGATAAAGAACTTAATTTATTACTTGAAAAAAATACTCCAGACTTATCTAAATTTTTAGAACAACTAGGTAAAGAAATAACTGTTTTTGAAGCAAATTTAAAAATGGAAAAAACTACTAAGTGGAGAGAAAATATAATTAATACCCATGAACTACAAAAAATACCAGAATTATATTCTTCAATACAAGAAAAAATTCTTTCAATAATTCTAAAATCACGATATTCAATTGAAAGAGTTTCTGCATTTGTTAATGCAAAAAACACACACTCTTCAAAAAAAGGAAGTACTGCAAAAAACATTCTTGAGATTTTAGAAAGAAAAGAAATTGAAATTCAAGAATTAAAAGAACGACATGCTGAAATGCGACGACGAAGTTTTCTTGGATTTGTACAAGAAAAAAACATTGCAGAAATAGAAAGAGAAGTTAATGAAATTGACAAATTGTTATCAACACATCTTTTTGAAATGAAAACCGCTCTAAAAACTCATCTTTCACAAATAGAGTATTTAGAAGGTAGTTTTGCTCAATTAAAAGATAAAACAAATGCAATAGAAGAAACCCAATATAATTTTTCAAAAAAAACTCTTGATCTAATTAAAGAAATGAAAAATGAACGAGATTATGCTAAAAAAGTTGCTTTAGATATAGAACAAGAAACTCTTAAATTGCGTTCAGATTATACTCAACAACTATTAGGACTTGAGAATGCTAAAGAAGATATGAAACAAAAAATAAAAGAACATTACAAAAATGAGTTAGTTAAATTAAAAGAAGAAAATGAAAAACTAAAACAAAAATTAAAAGACCAAAAACCAAAACAATAAAAATAATTATTAATAATT
>CAZKAC010000064.1:0-4757 GCA_964550725.1 uncultured archaeon | reverse complement strand
GAAAAAACAAATTTTATTAAAAAACAAAAAATACACCAAGAAAAAGGTAAAAATATATATTTAGTCAATTTTGGAAACAATAAATCTTTCAAAATTATTTCTTCAGAAGAATCAAAAGAAACAGGACACATGCGCTGTGTACAAGCTTGCACAAAAATTTTGAATATTGCACAAAAACTTGGGAAAAAAAGTTGTATTCAATTTTATCCTGTATGTGGAAAAGAAGCTGTTGAAAAAAGTTCTCAAATCGCAAAACTTTTATATAATAATAATTTAAATTTAATCAACATTTATTATTCAAGATTTTGTTTTAAATAAATGCCTTTGTAGCTCAATGGTAGAGCAGCGCTCTTGTAAAGCGCAGGTTGGGGGTTCAAATCCCTCCGAAGGCTTAAATGGAGGATTAATTATGGATGAATCAAAAGAAAACAATGAAAAATTATGGCATAGCGCCGCACATGTATTCGCAGAAGCACTGCTGGAGATTTATCCAACTGCAAAAATTGCTATCGGCCCACCAATAAAACAAGGTTTTCATTATGACTTTGCACTCAATAAACCACTTAAAGAAAATAATTTAGATGAAATTGAAAAAAAAATGAAAGAAATAATTAAACGTAAAGAAAAAATATTTCAAAAAGATATTTCAATTAAAGAAGCTAAAGAATTATTTAAAGATAATAAATACAAAATTGAAATGATTGAAGAACTAGAACAAAAAGGAGAAACAAACATTTCAACTTATTCAAACAAAAAATTTACTGATATGTGTAAAGGTCCACACTTAGAAAATACTTCTGAAATTGGAGCTTTTAAATTATTAAAAATTTCAAATGCATATTGGAAAGGAAATGAAAAGAACGATTCATTAACTAGAGTTTATGGAATTGCATTCAAAACAAAAGAAGAATTAAAAGATTGGCAAGAAAAAAGACTTAAAGCAGAACAAAATTCTAATATAAAACTTGGAAAAGATTTAGATCTTTATATGATTAGTGATTTGGTTGGGCGTGGACTTCCAATTTGGTCACCAAATGGAACTATGTTAAGAATGCAACTACAAAATTTTTTAATACAAGAACAACAAAAAAGAGGATATGATTTCTTGATTACCCCACACATTGGAAAAACTGAATTATTTGCACGATCTGGACATTTAGAACATTATAAAGAAATGATGTATGCTCCAATTAAAATTGATGAAGAAGAATATTATCTAAAACCAATGAATTGTCCATTTCATATACAATACTATAAAAAAGACTTGCGAAGTTATAGAGACTTACCAATACGACTAAGTGAAATGGGAACAGTTTATAGATATGAAAAAAGTGGTGAATTAAGTGGATTATTAAGAGTAAGAGGATTTACTCAAGATGATGCTCATATTTTTTGCACACAAGAACAAGTAATTTCTGAGTTTGAAGGAGTATTTAGTTTAGTAATTCATGTAATGAACACTTTAGGATTAAAAGAATTTCGAGTAAGAGTTGGAGTAAAGGATCCAAACAGTAACAAATATGTTGGCGACCCAAAACAATGGGAAAAAGCAACAAGAGAAATTGTTGAAGTTCTAAAAAAGAAAAAAATCAATTATACTATTGAAGAAGGAGATGCTGCATTTTATGGACCAAAAGCAGACATAATAGTAAATGATTCTTTAGGACGCGAATGGCAAACCGGAACAATACAATTAGATTATAATCTTCCAGAAAGATTTGAATTAGAATATACTGGAACAGATGGAAAAAAACACAGACCCATAATGATTCATAGAGCACCCTTTGGAAGTTTTGAAAGATTTGTTGGAATAATAATTGAACACTTTGGAGGTGCTTTTCCTGTTTGGTTAGCACCAAAACAAGTTCAAATCATTCCAGTTTCAGAAGCATTCTCTCAATATGCTAAAGAAATCCATGAAAATTTTATTGAAGAAAACATTAGAAGTCAATTAGACAATAGAAGTGACTCATTAGGATATAAAATAAGAGCCGCTCAAAAAATGAAAATTCCATACACCATCATAATTGGTGAAAAAGAAGTAACTAACAAGTCAGTATCGGTAAAAGACAGACAAGGAAAACAAGAAACATTTCTCTTGTCAGAATTTTTAAATAAATTAAAAAATGAAATAAAAAATCACACATAATAATTTTATTTAATTTTAATTCAATTAATAAAAAAATTAAATAAATTAAATTATTATATAAAATAATTAAATGAATATTCACTAGAAATAGACTACCCCCGCTGAACACTCAAAAAAAGTTATATTCCCATTATTCTAATACAAATCCAAACAACAATACTATTAAGACTTTAAATTATTTAATTCTAATCTTTTTTTGAATTAATCCAGATTTTTATTTTTTTTTCACTTGTTGAAACATTAATTTTTCCCCCAATAGGAAAAGTGAATAAAGGATGAGTGTGACCAAAGTCTAAATCATATATTATTGGAATGTTTTGTAATTCTTTTTTTGTTGAAAGAATTTTTTCCAATATTTTTTTACTAAATTCTGATTTTTTTTGAAATCTACCAATTAATAATGCTTTTACTTTTTCGAATCCTGGTTGATGTAATAATGACTGTAAATTTCTATCAAACAAAAAAGGATTAGTTTCGCAATCATCTTCAACAAAAACAATTTTATCTTTTAAAGAAGGCATGAATTCTGTTCCTTGTAACAAATTTAGAGTGCACAAATTTCCACCAATAATTGTTCCTTGTGCTTTCCCATGCGAAAAAACCTTAAAACCATTATTTGAAATAAATTCTCTTTTTTCTTGATTTGCCCACCATTCATCATCACTCCATTCCTTTGAAGCAATTATTTCAAACTCGTTTTCTTGCATTAAACATTTTTTAAAATATTCAAGAGTATAATCAAAACCGTTTTTCACACTAAAAGTAGAATAATGAGGGCCCGAATATGTCACTAAACCAGTTTTTGCAAAAATCGCGTTTTGCAAAGCAGTAATATCAGAAAAACCACAAAATATTTTTGGGTTACTTTTTATTAAATTATAATCCAAATATTTTAATAATTGGTTTGAATTAAAACCACCAATAGTTGTTAAAATTGCTTTAACATTTTTGTCAATAAATGCTTCATGTAAATCATCAACTCTTGATTTTATTGAAGATGAAACAAACTCATCTTTTTCCATTGAATTCTTTGAAAAAGAAACTTTTAATCCCAATTCTTCAAATCTTTTATTAGCAATTAATTTTTGTTCTTCAGAAATCATTGATAAACTTCCAGCGGGCGAAACAACCCTTATTTCATCTCCTTGAACTAATTTCTTTGGAATCATAATTAAAAGAGGATTCAAAAATAATAAAAAGCCTTTCTAAACTAAAATCATTACAATAAAACTGATTTAAAATGAATACAAGAATAACTAAAATATTATCAACAATAATAATATTAATTATCATTTAATTTTGTTTTTATTTTCCACCATTAAAAAATTTTTTTTACCTAGTCCAGTTGAAGTAATTATTACTTTTTTTAATACTATTAACAATGGCATTGGAATCCGAAGCAAAAAAAGTAGGTCTTAAAGAAGCTGTACTTGAAGTCTTATTAAGTAATGTGGATAGTATTGATTTTTGGAAAAGAATGAATTATGACCCCATTTATATGAAAATGAGAAAACAACTCTAAAAAAGACCACAACCAAACACTTTTTCTCAGAGTTTACCCAACACCACTTTCAAATCTACAAAATGTTATAGTAAATAAAACCATTACTAATAGATACTATTATTCTTGAAACCGGATTAAACAAATCCACTATTTGCAGAATAATTTATTCCAAATTTAAACAAAATAGAGTAATCTGTTAAAAAAATAACAATATTTTTCCAATTTTATATTAGTTAAGTATTTAACAAGATTATGTAGGATTTGTGTATGAGAACTATTCAAATTGAGTGTATTGTTTTTCGTAAAAAAAATGATTTATTTGAGTTTCTTTTATTAAAAAGAATTCCTAAAAAAGGGGGTTTTTGGCAACCAGTTACTGGAGGTATGGAAAAAGAAGATAAGTCCTTAACTGACGCAGCATTCCGAGAATTAAAAGAAGAAGCAAACATTCAACGAAAAGATATTTTAACTATTTTTCCCGAAGTACATTATTTTGAAATGAATAAACATTATTTGACTAAAGAATCGATTCACCTAATGAAAGAATATGTTTTTGGCTTTGAAGTTAGTCCAGACTTGGTTATATCTATTAATAAGAATATTTATCCTGAACATGAAGAAATAAAATGGGTTTCTTTTAAAGAAGCTTTAAAACTTTTAAAATGGAAAGATAATAAAGAAGCGTTTAAAAAATTAAACGACATATTAAAAAAATATAACATTACTTAGCTAAATAATATTTTAATAGATGCTCGGCAGGCATATATTATAAATAGAAATAGAATCATTTGTTTTCATAAAAATTATAACCACTCTTTTTAAAATTTTTGTTTTGAGACACATTTTTTGCACAACCACATTCCATTTTTTTGCATCCAATAAAATGAATTTTTTACTTAATATGTATCCTAAAGCTTCCCAAAAAAACCAAAAATATTTATATTTGATATTAATGAATACTTGTTATAGTATTCTTTAAACAGGCATTTTGTTCTATTATTTTGTCCATGTTTTTTTGCCATTTGGTTACACCAATTCATTGAATATAAACATCTTAGTTTTGCAAACAAAAACATTGCTTTCTTATCTTCATTATTTAGTTTT
>CAZKAC010000063.1:0-8509 GCA_964550725.1 uncultured archaeon | reverse complement strand
TTCATTTAATTTGTCTATATAATATTTTTCTAAGAGTGCTCTATTATGAGGAGTTAATTTCCAAGGTTTAGTTTTTCTACCTTTTGAATGAATTTTTGGGTCATACCCATATTTTTTAGGATTAATTCTTTTCAACATATACTCAAGTCGTGGAGTATATCTGTGAAAGTTTTCGTTTTCTACTGAAATCATATCAATCTACCTTTCCTGTTCTTTTTAAAGTAAATTGAACTCTTTTTCCGTTTTCTAACTAGTAGTATAACGCGGGGGACGAGATTTGAACTCGCGCTTCCGTGAAGAAACACGCTATTTGGCTTTCGGCATTGCAAAACTCAAGCCACTACAATCCCATTATAAAATGGGATAAGTGTCAATCGTTCCGCGCTAGCGAAACAGCGCTTCCAAGCGTGCGCATTTGACCACTCTGCCACCCCCGCAACGGCTATCTCCGTTGACACGAGACAGGGTTTCTTCGAAACCCTTGTATTAAATCTAATTTTTGCTTTCTGTCCTTTGCAACAATAATGGACAAATTCTCCGGTATGCTCCATCGGAAGGGCGCGACCACTCTGCCACCCCCGCGACTGCCATCCCAGTCGACATGAGACAGGGTGCTTTCAGCACCCTCGTTTTCATTTGAATTAATTATTAATTTTTTCATTCTCCAGTCCATTAATGGGGCGTTGGTGTGGTGTAGTATTTGCAATTAAAAAGACATGACTATTTTACCAACTCTGCAAACTTTTAAAAAAAGCTTGATTAAAATTGCACCACCTTTGGTGATTTTATTATCTTGATTGATACAAGACAGGAGTTCTTTGAAAACTTAATTTTTGTCAATTTTTTTTGACAACACCTATTTTAATTGAATACTTTCATATTATAAATAGTGATTTTATGGAAAATAAAAAAGATGTATTGATTGATAAAAATATTAAAGATTCTGAAAAAGAAAAAATTTTCAAAACATTAATGGCTTTTCCTGGAAGTAGTTTTGTAGATTTATGGGATAAAGAAATTGAAAGTAACAAATTTACTTATTATTTAAAAACTATGGAAAAGAATGGTTTGATTGAAAAAAAAGAAGGAAAATATTATTTAACTATAAAAGGTAAAAGTGAATCTACTGAAATAAGTGGAGAAACTGGAAAAAAAGAAGCAAATCCGCATGTTACACTTTTATTAGTTGCAAAAAAAGATAACAAGTATATTCTTTATCATAGAATGAAAGAACCATATTATGGTTTTTGTGGTTTTCCTGGAGCAAAAGTAAAACGAGGGGAAGAATTAATTAATGCTGCAAAAAGAGAATTAAAAGAAGAAACCGATTTAGAAGGAGAAGGAAAAATTGTTTGTATACAAAATATACACACTCTTAATTCTGGAGAAATGTTCCATCATATGTTACAGTTTGTTGTGTTGTTTGAAAATCCTGTTGGTGAGTTAATTAAAGAAAGTAGAGAAGGAATATATGAATGGGCTACTAAAGAAAAAATATTAAAACAAAAAAATCTTTTTCCTGACATCCCACATGTTATTGATATTGTTGAAAATAAAAAATTTGATTTAAAAGAAGTTAAAATGCATCTTGGAGAAGGAAATAGTTTCAAAGGGTTTGAACACAAATCAATAAATATATAGATTAATTTTTTTTATTAAAAATCAAACAGTTTTAATAATTTTTAATTTTATTCAAATTGAAGCTAATAAAAATTATCCAAATAATTATTAAAAAAACTGATAGTTTTTGTAAAATTGGTATTTTTAAAAAAAAACCATAACTTATAATTGTAAATATGATTAATATTTGAAAAAATAAAAATGGTTTTGTATCAATGAAAATTTTATTAATAACATTAATTAAAATAGTTATTGCTGAAAAGATAAAAAATATTCCTGCAAATAAAAAATGAAGAAATTGGTAATTAAGTGGAAATACACCGACTCCAATTAAAGCAATTGCTGAAATTATTCCTGTGAATGAAAAGATTTTTGAAGTTACTGATTTTGATTGCATAGAATAATAAAAAGGCATTAAAAATAATCCAGTAATTATTATGCCAGTATTGAAATAAATTGCTGAATTTCCAACACCAAGTTCACTTAAAACTTGTCCAAAAAAATCATAATCATTATAAACAAAAATTGATAAAGCTGTGAATAATAAAAAAATTATGACTCCAATAAATGGATAAAAATTTTTAACAAAGTAAATTAAGTTAAATTTATTTTTTTTATTTTCTTGAATATTTTTGTGATTAGGTTTTATTATTTTTTGTTTTTTTATTTTTGATTCAATTCTTTTTGTTTCCATAATTATATATAATAATGATTGTCATAAAAATTGATTTATTTGATGAAAAAAAAGTTAGGATTTTACTCCTAACAACTTATTTTTCTAACATTCACCTTGCACATAATAATCTATTTCACCGCTTGCACAAGCAACACAATCATTATCGTATGTTACTATGTTATTTCCACAAACTGGAGAATAAATCAAATAACATACTTCTGATTGTTTTTGTTCATCTGTACAATAAATTGGTTCTTTTGATTCATCTTCATTAATTATTTCATCAGGATCATCTGAATTGATTATCCCTTCATCATCATCCTCTCCCCCATTAGAAATAGGATAATCCCAATAATTATCATCTCCGCTTGATAATTCGAATGATTTTATATCTTCAAGAGTGTTTAGATTATTTGCTTTTAGTGTGTTTGTTGAAATTGTGTATAATATTTCATTAATATATAAAGCTCTTTTTACCGAATAATCATCCCCATAATAATATTTTCTTAATTGATTAGTGTCTGTAATAGTGTGAGTTATTCTCCCTCTTTCATTTATTCCATTAGCTATTGATATGTCAAAAACAAATGCTCCTTGGAATACATAGTCTCCATATTCTGAAGAATTCTCAAATCGTTCACGTTCGTTAGGTTTTTGATTTGCTTCATTTATTTTTGCTAATAATATTGGAATAACTAATAATTCTTTTTCTTCACTAAAAAGAATTGCTTTGTGGTCTCTTAATGCATAAGAATCCGTCCCTCTATCACCAATTATTTCTACATACAATTCAATTGGATTAGATACATTAGTAACATCAAATATCGCTATTTTTAATCCTTGATCCCATGCGAAATTTCCTGAAGCTGATTCTATACTATCTTTTCCAATTCCAAGCAAATGATTCTCACCTATTGGATGTAAATAATCACTATACCCTGGTATTTTTAGTTCACCTAAAACTTTTGGTTCTGTTGGATTTAAATCAATTACAAATAATGGATCCACTGTTTTGAAAGTTACTATATATCCTTTAGAACCCATAAACCGTGCTGAATAAATATTTTCACCCGGAGCGAGATTTTCTAACGAACTAACCATTTCCATTTGATCATTGAAGATGTAAATATTATTTGATGATTCTCTTCCTTCACCAAACCAATTCCCAAAAACAGTTGTTGCTATTCTAAAATGATCTTCATATTCATCCATTGAAAATTGATTCAAAATCATTCCAGGGGCTATGCCAGATGCAATAAAAGAAATTTTCCCATCAACTAATTTGAACTTACTAATTATTGTTTGTTCTTCACTTAAATAATTTATTGGAGCAATTGCTTGTAATATAGGCATACCTATTTCTGCTAAAACATTTCCATTAGTATCTACTGTGCGAGTAATATTTTTCCAAAAATTATCTACAATATATAAGTTATTCATTGAAGAATAAACATTATTTGCTGATGCAGTTATTGTTTCTTTTTCAAGATTTTTAGTACTAAGATTTATTGAATAAATTGTAATAAAATTTTGAGGACTTATTCCCTGAATAAAACCAATCTCTTCTGGAGCAGCTATTCTTTGTTCAACTCCATCAATTTTTACAATTGGAATAATATTTTGATTTTCATCAATATTTTGATTTTCATCAATATTTTGATTTTCATCAATATTTTGATTTTCATTGTTTAAATCAATAATATCTTTATTTGAATCAACTAAATTTTCTTCATAATTTTTACTATACCCTCCACTAATATAAGGCATTGGGTAATAATAATTGGGATAAGAATTTACAATAAAATAAACATTTTTTCCAATCATTCTTGAAGTCAAATAATACCCATCTGTTTCAATTTCTTTTTCAAGAACTGGATTATTTTTGTTACTTATATTATATAATTGTGCAACAAATGTTTCCTCATAATTTCTATAATCAGTATATAAACCAGAATTATAATTAGATTTTACTCCAAACAAAATTAATTTATCACCATTTACAAACATTTCTCTTGGAAAAACATTATTCAAATCGTTTGAAAAAACTATTTGTGAATCCTCTATTGGATAAGCTTTCGTAATAATTAAATTATTTTTTGAAAATGTGTAAATATATTCTCCATCAGTTTTTACTATATCTGCTTCATCTACTCCTTCTACTTGAATATTTGTTGTTGAGAAATCCGTTAAGGGAGTAGATACAGAACTTTTAGTTGTTGTTGAACCAATCGATTCCATTACCATATCACGCATTAAACCATTTCTTCTTCCAAAATTATTTGCAGAATCGTTTGCTTTTTCAAATGCTAAAACTAACGCATCATAATTTTCATATTTTTTAAGATTTCCTTGATTTTCACCAGAAACTTCTAAATAAGTACATCCAGATAAAATAAAAATTGAAAATATTAATAATCCAATAATAATTAAACTAAAATGCAAATTTTTAATTAAATTTATTCGTTTACTTATATTATTTTTCAAAAAAAACCATCTCCATCTAAACACTATATTTAATGCTTTACTCATTTAATGTTTTATTCACCATATGCTTTACTCATTATATGCTTTTAATTTAAATAACCATTTCCTTTTAATTAGGTTTTCCCCTTAACAAGTTTTACTAACAAAATATACTAACAAATTTTACACTAACAAATTTCACACTAACAAATTTCACACTAACAAATCTTACAGATTTTACTAACAATTATTATTCAAAATCAAAAAAAATAATCAAAGAGTATTTAAATATTATTATCTTCAATTTAATCATTTTTCTGATAAGGAGGTATTTAATTTGAGTAAAAAATTGAAAAAAATGCATAAGCATGGAATTAAACATATTGAAGAAGAGGTAGAAACAATTGAAAAAGATGTAAAAAAAATAGAAAAAGATATTAATATCTTTTCAAAATTTGAAAATATTATTTTTGAAATAATAATTATACTTATTTTCGGAATAGCTTTAGGAGCACTAGCAGGTTATATGGTTGGAACAACTCAACCACTTGTAATAGAATCAACACAACAACAATCACCTACAACTGAACTAAGTATACCTGAAGGATTAGCTCAAGATATAGAAATTTATTTGAATAGTTTTCCAGAAATCGCAGCAGACACAAATGTTCAAATAAAAGTAGTTGAATCTGAAGATCAAACACAAAAACCATATCAATTTGAATTTATGATTTTGGTTAATGGTTCAGCTGTAGATGGTGGAAGAATATTTTCAAATGAACAAACTTTTGCACTTATTAATGCAGAATTTGATTTGAATAAAAGTGTAAATGTAAGTGAAACTACTAAAACAGCATATAATCAATCAGAAAATCCAGCAGTAGATTTATTCATAATGAGTTTTTGCCCATATGGTTTGCAAGCAGTGGATGTGTTCAATGAGCCAATACAATTACTAGAAGAAAAGATTAATTTCAACATGGGTTATATAATCTATCAAAATTATGCTTCAGGATATGGACTTAATTGGGAAGATTATTGTTTTGATAAAAATGAACAATATTGTTCAATGCATGGTATAGAAGAACTTAATGAAAATGTAAGAGAACTATGTATACAAAAATATCAAAAAGACAAATTTTGGGATTATATGAATCTTTTAGTAGCTGATTATAGTGTAGGAAAAGTTTCAACTAATAATATTGCTGAAAAATGGCAAGATTATGCAACAACTGCAGGATTAGATATTAGTGCTATTGAATCTTGTGTTGCAAATGAAACTGAAAACTTACTTGAAGAACAAGTAATGCTTAATCAAGCTTATGGTGTACAAGGTAGTCCAACTGCAATAATTAACGGAGCTAAATATGATGGCGCAAGAACTCCTGATGGATTTAAAACAGCAGTTTGTTCAGCTTTTTTATCTGCTCCAGAAAATTGTGAAACAACACTTGATACTACATCTACAGCAACAGCAGGAAGTTGTTAAATAAAATAAATATATATAATAATTGAATCCCTAAAAAAAAGGGATTCTCTTTTATTTTTTAATGAATCAAAGAAAATAAAAATTAAATTATTTTTTTTGAAAAAAATATTTGTTAGTGATATTAAAATGGTTAGTGATGAAATAATTAGATTAGAAAAAGTTTCTAAATTATATGGGATTGGGGGGGCAAAAATTGCTGCCTTAGATAATGTTGATTTACTTATTTGTAAAGGTGAATATATTTCAATAATGGGGCCGTCAGGTTCAGGAAAAACTACTCTATTAGATGTTTTGAGTACTATGGGAAAGCCAACTTCAGGAAAAGTTTTTATTGAAGGCAAAGAAACAACAAAGATGAATAATATTGAATTAGCTTCTTTTAGGGGAGAAAAAATTGGTTTTATCTTTCAAAGTTTTAATTTATTACCAAAACTAACTGCTTTAGAAAACGTAATGGTTCCAATGTGGATTAATAGAGTGCCAAAAATAAAAAGAGAACAAAAAGCAAGAAAACTTTTAGATTTAGTAGAACTTAATGATAGATTATATAATAAACCTGGAGAATTATCAGGAGGACAAAAACAAAGAGTAGCTATTGCAAGAGCATTGGCTTTGAATCCTAATTTAATTGTTGCTGATGAACCAACTGGAAATCTTGATACTAAGTCAGGAAAACATGTAATGGATATAATAAATTCTTTACATAGTGATGTGGGTAAGACAATTGTATTAGTAACACATGATAATGAAATTGGAAAAATGGCTGAGAATAAAATAAATATTGTGGATGGAAAAGTTTCTGGAGATAGAAAAGTTTGTCCCGTGCGGGTGAAAAAATGAAGATTGAAAGTATACTTGATATTATAGAAGTTTCTTTTGGAAACTTAACTAAACAAGGCTTTAGAACTTTTTTAACATTAATAGGAGTAATCATTGGAATTGCTGCAATTGTTAGTTTATTATCAATCGGACAAGGATTAAATGTTGCGGTTGAAAAACAATTTGAAGAACTTGGTTCAAATACTATTTTTATTATTCCAGGAAGTGGACAAACTGGACCAAGAATTCAATTGACTAATGCGGATTTATCAAAAATAGAATCTATTAATGGAGTAGATAGCGTAGTGCCAATTTATTCCACTAGTGGAATAATGAAATATAATAATGAAGAAATACGCATTTCAATAAATGCTGCTGATTCTAAAAGAGCAGAAATATTTGAAAATACTGGATTTTTAGATGTTGAAGAAGGTAGAAGTTTTAATTCAAATGAGTCTGGTTCTGTCATAATAGGAAAGTCAATTGCAAAAGATTTTTTTTCAAAAGAATTAACTCTTAGAAAGAGAGTTTTAATTAATGGCCAAGCATTTAGAGTTATTGGAATCTTAAAACCCCAATCTCAATCAATTGGTGGAGGTGGACCAGATTCAAGTGCAACTGTTTTTATGTCAACTCAAGGATTAAAAAGAATTTCAACTGTTGATAGTCCCGGAATTGTTTTTGCTAAAACTATTAGTGCAAATAATGTTTTAGATGTCGCTGATGAAATAAAAGAACAATTAGAAAGTAAGTATGGGAAAAAAAGTATTCTTGTTTCAACATCAGAACAATTATTAGAACAAATAAATTCTTTCCTTTCATTAATAACATTATTTATAGTAGGTATTGGTGGAATATCACTACTTGTTGGAGGAGTTGGAATAATGAATGCTATGGTTACCTCGGTTATGGAAAGAACAAAAGAAATTGGTTTATTAAAAGCTCTGGGGGCATCAGATTTAATGATACAATTATTATTTTTATTTGAATCCGCATTCATTGGAGCAATCGGAGGTATAATTGGAATAATATTTGGTTTTGGTTTAGCTAGTATTATTGCTATAGCAGGAGAAACTTCTGGATTTGCGTTAGTAGCAGTAATTAGTTGGGACATTGCAATAGGTGCACTAATTTTTTCAATGGCAATAGGAATGGTTTCTGGTTTTTATCCAGCACTAAGAGCGAGTAAACTTGACCCAATTGTTGCACTTAGATATGAATAATCAAAAAAGAATATAAAATTTTAAAAATAATAACATAAATAGATTTCCAATAAACAAATCTTTAAATACACCAACAAATAATTAATTAATATGTTCTTAAAAGCGCAAACCCATTCAAGAGCACAAGGTACTATTGAATATTTAGTTATTCTTGCTATAATTATTGTTATTTCTTTAACAATAGTTTCATTATTAATTAATTCTACCACACCTGCACAA
>CAZKAC010000062.1:0-6221 GCA_964550725.1 uncultured archaeon | reverse complement strand
GGTAATAAATATGAGACTGAGTTAAGAGAGTTTGTTTGTGTTGAATAGTTTTTGTAATGATGGTTTGTTTGGTTGTTTTATTTTTAAAATATCTAACAAACCTTCAACTTATACATAATTTGTTCTTGTTTTTTAATATAATTTTTGGAAAGAATTAAAAACAACGCTTTATTTAAGTATTATATGGTTGATAGTTTGTCTTCTAAAAGAGTACTGGCAGATATTAAGGTAGATGATTCTGTTGATGTTGATAGTGTTAATGATGATGCTGTTGAAGAAATTATTGATAAAGATTATTCTAAAGATGATTTGATTGATTTGATTGACCAACCAGAATGGAAAACAATTCTCTTAGGGCTTGTTAAAACTGAAAAAATGGATCCTTGGGATATTGATGTTTCTGAACTTGCCAAAAAATATTTAAAAAAAATTAATGAACTTGAACATTCAAATTTAAGAGTTCCTGCTAATGCAATTCTTGCTTGTGCAATTTTATTAAAAACAAAAAGTAAAAATTTGAAGTTATCTTCAATTGAAGATGATGTTGATGATGAACAATTAACTGATGTTGAACAAAATGAAATGTTTTTAGATGAAATTCCTGATTTAATGGCAAATCGTGCTTTTAGAGAAGGTAAAATTTCTTTGGATGAATTAGTATCAAGTATTGAAAACATCATTGATTCATCAAAACCAAAAAAGAATAGGCTTAGAGAAATGCCAAAAATGGAATTAAATTTAGATGGTTTTTCTATAGAAGATATGCTTGATGAAGTTTTTGACATTATAAATAAAAAAGTTGATTCGCAAGGAATCGTTTTATTTAATGATTTAATTAGAGGGGATGAAAATCCAAAAACAGTTGAAACATTTTTAGCAGTTTTATTTTTAATGACTAATGGAAAAGTGCATGCCTATCAAACTGAATTTTTTGGAGATATATTTATTCAATTAATAAAAGATAATGCTTTGTTAATTGATTCAGAAGTAAAAGTTAATGGAGAATAATCAAAATTATTCAATAAATTCAATCCAATCTTTCGAATTTTTAATTTCATTATGGGTCATTTTTTTATATAATTCTTGAATTTTTTTAGTTATTTCTCCAGGTTTACCATTTCCAATTAATTTTTTATCAAGCTCTCTTACTGGAGTAATTTCGGCAGCAGTTCCACACAAAAAACATTCATCAGCTAAGTATATATCTTGGGTAGATAAATCTTTTTCTTCAGTTAATATGCCTTGTTCTTTTGCTAATAAAATTATTGAATCTCGAGTTATTCCAGGTAAAACATATTCAATGCGAGGAGTAATTAATTTTCCCGCTTTCACAATAAATAAATTTTCCCCAGTGCCCTCGGCAACAAAACCATTTGCATTCTTCATTATTGCCTCGTCATATCCTTTTTTTATTGCATCCATCTTTGCCATCATACTTGTAACATATCCGCCTGTTGCTTTAGCATGACTAGGTATTGAATTATTATGATGTCTTAAATAAGGAGAAGAAACACATTTTATTCCATTTTCAATTCCATCTTCACCCAAATATGCTCCCCATGGCCAAACTGCGATTATTACTTCAATATTTGCTCCTTTTGTATCAAGACCCATTTTACCATAACCATAATAAATAAGTGGGCGTATATAACAAGATTTTATATTGTTTTTTTTAATTAAGTTTTTTGTTGCAGTAACTAATTCTTCTGAAGTGAAAGGAATATTATTCATTCCAATTATTTTTGCTGAATTAATCAATCTATTCATGTGGTCTTTTAATCTAAAAATTCCTGGCCCTAAATTAGTTTCATAACATCTTATTCCTTCAAAAACACCTGTTCCATAATGCAAGGTATGTGTAAGAATATGTATATTTGCGTCTGCCCATTTTACAAACTTTCCATTCATCCAAATAAAATCAGTAGTTTCCATAATTAAAATTCACTTTTATTCTATATAGTTTTTATTAAAGCCTATTTAAAAACAATTCTATTTTAGACAGGTTTAAATATATGGTTTGCATATTTTTGTTATGGTTTCAAAAAAGAAAAAAGTTTTAAAGAAAAATTCTGTAAAGAAGAAGGTTGCAAAAAAATTAACTAAACAAAAAAATAAGGTTATTAAGAAAACAAAAGTATCTTTAAAAAATGATTCAAAAAATAAATCTCCTCCAAAATCAAAAGAAACTGTTAGGATAAAAACATTTATTGTTGAGAAACCTGTTTATGTTACTGCTCCTATGAAAAAAGCACTGCCTGCAAAATTACGTCATCCTGATTATTTTAGGATGTTTGATGCAAAAAAAAGCAGGTATGGGAAAGAATCAATTAGTGATTTTGATGATGAGAAGTTTGATTTAAAAAATAGGGATGATTCTCAAGATTTAGATTTTGAAGATGACTCAAAGACTAATGATTTTTCTGAAAGTGAAAATGATGTGGATGAGTTGTATGATGAAAATAATGATTCTGAATTTAAAGAAAATTCTGAAGAATATAATGGTGAAAATGATTCTTATGATTTAAAAATGGATTTAGCTAAATCTAATCACCCTCGAAGTAGAGCAATGTTTATGAGTGTTTGGTGGAAGAGAGCGTTTTGGCAATCAGTTGTAATTTGGTTGACAATATTTATTTTTGCATTTTTTATGGATTTTATAAATCTCTCAACAGTTGAATTACAAAGAACTTGGGTTTTTTTGTTTGTTGGAATATTTATAGTTATGTTAATTTATCAAAAATTTTTGAGAGGAAAAATTATTTTTTAGAAATAAAAATTAGTTTATTTGATTAATAATTTTTAATAAAACCAACCAAATAAACAATTCTTATTTTTATTAGTTTATTTTTTAATTTGTTTTAAATTAAAAGTCCTTTTTCTTTAAGTGTTGATTCTATTTTTCCTTTATTAAAACCAATTATAACTTCTCCTGCAATATCAATTACGGGTACACCCATTTGTCCAGTTTTGTCCATCATTTCTTTTGCTTTTTCTTGATCTACTCCAACATCATTGTATTCATATTCAATTTTGTTTTCATCTAACCAGTTTTTTAACAAAACACAATAAGGGCATGCTTTTGTTGAATATACAATTATCTTTTCCATTAATTATCACCTATTAATTAAAATTGAGTTGTTTTTATAAAAGTTTTCCAAAAAAATTATTTTTTAGAAATATTAAAAAAAGTTTTTTTTGGGATAGAGGGGGCGACAAAAGACAAGTGTCGGGAACCCAAACCGGGTTAGATTGCGCCCCATATTCCTTTTCACATAGTAGTTCTATGCATAGTTGATGATTAGTTCTAACCAATTATTATAAGTTATTAGTTTGGAAAGCTAACTTCAAATTAGTTTTAAGTTTTTTTTCCAATCATGACAAAAAAAGCACCTTTTTTCTTAAAGAACCATTTTATTTCATCAAAAAAAGGCATATTTATTTTTGGACTGGATGTAATATATCTAATATTTTCTTCTTTGAACCAATCTAAAATTTCGTTAACTGAATGATAACTTTCATGCACTTGTCCATATTTGTCTGCAAGCCATGCTTTATTTTTATTTCCTTTAAAATACTTTTCTCCAAAACTAATTCTTTTTTCAATGTCATTTCCGCAAAAAATCTTTAAAATTAATCTTTTTATTTGGTGTCTAAATCTTCCATATTTATTATATAATCCAATAATTATAATTCCATTTTTTTTTAAATTTTTTGAAGCAATAATAAAACCTTTTTTAGCATCAATTGTGTGGTGTAATGAGCCTAGTGCAATAATGATATCATTTTTATTTTTTTTAATATTATATTCTAGAATATTTTTTCTTTTAAATTTTGCTTTTGTATTAAATTTATTTGAAGTTTCTTTAGCAATTTTTAATGAAGCTTCACTAAAATCAATTCCAGTTATTTGTGCTCCGTGTAATGCAATTGAATTTGTGAATTGGCCAGTCCCACAACCCAGTTCTAAAACTTTTTTTCTTTTCCAAAAATTATTTTTTTCCCCAAGTAGTTTTGTAATCCAATATGAATATTTTTTTAGTTCTTTTATTGATTTAATATTTCTATTAGGATAGGGATATTTTTCATAGAGTAAATTTACTAATTTTTCATTATTTTTTTTATTTAGTTCTTGTTTTTTTAATTTTTTATTTTTTTGTTTTATATCCACATCAATCAAAAAAAGCATTAGTTTGTGCATGTTATATTTTTGATTAAAATGATTTAAAAGAACCGCGTAGATAATATTTTTATGTTATCTAAAGAACCATTACAAAAAATAATTGCTTTAATAGACATGGATTATTTTTATGCTCAATGTGAACAAATAAGAAACCCATTATTAAAAGGGAAGCCAGTTGTTGTTATTATGCCTTCGTTAAGATCTGGTTTTGGGGTAGTGGCTACAACTAATTATTTAGCAAGGTCGATGAAAATTCGTTCTGGAATGCCTGTGGCACTTGCAAAAAAACTTTCAGATTTTGAAACAATTTTTATAAATGCTGACAAAAAATATTATCAAGAAGTATCAGAGAAAGTTTTTGAAATACTTGATTCATTGTGTGAAAAAGTTGAACAAGTTTCAATTGATGAAGCCTATTTTGAACTTACAAATCCTCAAGATTTTATTTTTGCAACTGAGCATTGTAAAAAAATAAAAAAAATGATTTTTTTAGAAACTGGTTTAACTTGTTCAATAGGTGTTAGTGTAAATAAATTTCTTGCCAAAATAGCATCAAATATAAAAAAACCTGATGGTTTGAATATAATAAAAAATGAATCAGTTAATTCTTTTTTATTAAAACAAAAAATACAATCTCTTCCTGGAGTCGGTCCAAAAACAGAAAAAATATTTTTAAAAAATAGAATTAAAACTGTGGGGGATTTAAAAAAAATGTCTCTTGATGAATTAGTTAGTCTTTTTGGAGAAGCGAAAGGAAAACAATTGTTTTATTTTTCACGCGGACAAGATAATCGTGAAATTATGCCAAATAGAGAAAAACAACAACTTTCAAGAATGATTACTCTTGAAAAAGATTCAAATGATTATGATTTTCTTTCAAAAAAAGCAGATTTTTTATCAGAAAGGGTATTTCATGCAGTGAAAATTTCAGAAAAAAATTTTAAAACAGTCTCAATAATTATTGGTACTTCTGAAATACAAACAATTATTCGTTCAAAAACTATTCATTGTATGGTTTTGTCTATTTTTGATTTAAAACAAATGGTTAACAATTTACTTATTGACTTTTTAAAGGAAGGTTTTGGAAAAGTTCGAAGATTGGGGGTAAAAGTTTCAAATTTTGATGAAGAAAAGGGACAGCAAAAAAGACTTTTTGAATTTTAATTTTTATTTAAACAGTTTAACTTATAGGGGATTAGTTTGATGGATAAAAAAGAAAGAGCATTAAAAATTTATTATCTTTTAAAAAAAGAATATGGTTCTGTTCCAAGATTATTTTTAAATTATAAAACAAGAGCGCAAATGTTAGCGGCAATAATACTTTCAGCACAAAGCACTGATTCTCAAATAAACAAATTAACCTCAAAATTATTTTCTAAATATACTACCATTGATGATTTTGCAAAAGCTAACAGAAAACAATTTGAAAAAGAAATTTTTTCTTCAGGATTTTACAAAACTAAAACAAAAAAGATTATTGCATGTTTTAAGATGATTAATTCTAAATTTTGTGGAAAAATTCCAGAAAATATTGATGAATTAGTGCTTCTTCCAGGGGTTGGGAGAAAAACTGCTAATTTAGTTCTTGCTAGTGTTGGAAAAATTGAGGGTATTGCAGTAGATACTCATGTTGCTCGCCTCTCTTACCGATTCGGTCTTACAAAATACAAAGATGCTAAAAAAATTGAGTTAGATTTAATGAAAATTTATCCAAAACAAAAATGGATTGAGATTAATGGATTATTTATTTCTCACGGTAGAGTTATTTGTGTTGCGAAAAAACCCAATTGTAGTAAATGTATACTTAATAAAAAAAATATTTGTCTTCGTGTAGGAGTTAATGTTTATACATAGGTTTAGTTAATATTTTTAATTTTTTTGAAGTGAGTGTTTTTTTATACTTGTTTGGTTGTTATTTTTGTATGTTTTTTTGTGGTTTTTGTTTGTGTGTGTCTCGTGGTCAGGGGGCTGTTGAGGGAGCTTTTGTTAAAGGTTTTAGTGAAAAATCAATTGCTCAGGGGACTGTTGAGTATTTGGTTTT